>NZ_JBWKEC010000001.1:0-76534 GCF_056435645.1 Amycolatopsis sp. NPDC043889 | reverse complement strand
GAAAGGGGGGGAGGGGGGTGGTTTGGGGGTTTTTGGCAGCGTTGGTGTTTCGGGGGGGGGGGGGGGGGGGGGTTGGGGGGGGGGGGGGGGGGGGGTTGGGGGGAAACCCAAACCCCCCCCCCACGACCCACCCGACCGAACTGTCATCGCATGCCGGGAAGAGCCCCTGAACCAAGGAACTTAGGAGTGGGATGGCGGGTTCCGCCGATCGGCTGCTGGTCACCGTGACCCTGCTCGACCGCCCCCGCCTGATCGCGCTGGTCCTCAGCGCGCTCGCCGGGACGGCGGCGGGGCTGCTGCTGCCCGGCGCGCTCGCCGCCGCGGTGGACGCCGTGGTGGCCGGGCGGCCCAGCCTTCCCGAGGTCTCCTGGCTGATCGTCCTCGGTGTCACCGAAATCGCCGTCGGCCTGATCGGCGGCATCCTCACCGCGCGGATGACCGCGTCCGCGACCGCCTGGCTGCGCCGGAAACTCGCCGACCGCTATCTCGCGCTCGGCACCCGATCGACCTTCGCCGACGGCGACGCGATCAGCAGGCTCACCGGTGACTGCACCGGCGCGGGAGTGGTCGCCTCGGTCGTCGTCCAGCTCGGGTCGACCACCCTGATCTCCGGCGGAGCCGTCGTCCTGCTCGCGCTGATGGACTGGCGGCTCGCGCTCGTCTTCCTCGGCAGCATCCCGTTCGGCCTGATGCTCGCGCGCACCCATCTGAAGAACACCGCGGACGACGTCCTGACCTATCAAGAGGTGTCCGGCGAACTCGCGGCGAGGATGGTCGACGCCGTCGCCGGCCTCCGCACGATCGCCGCGTCGGGCACCGCCGATCGCGAGGCCGAACGCGTCTTGCGGCCGCTGCCGAAGCTGAGTCTCGCCGGCCGCGGGATGTGGCGCACCCAGGCCAAGATGGTGTGGCGCTCGGGTCTGCTGCTGCCCGCGGTCGAACTCGCGGTGCTCGTCGCCGCCGGTTTCGGTGTGCTGGAAGGCAGGCTGACCGTCGGCCAGGTCCTCGCGGCGCTCGGCTACGTCGCGCTCGGCATGGGGCTGATCACCCAGATCCCTTTGCTCACCACACTTTCCCGCGCGCGGTCGTGTGCGCGGCGGATCAACGAGGTGCTGGACTCGCCGGTCCCCGAACCGGGCGACCTCGGCGTCGCCCCCGGGCGGGGCACGCTCGAATTGCGCGGCGTCACCGTCGAAGGCGCGTTGGCCGACGTCGACCTGCTCGTGCCGGGCGGCCGGTTCACCGCGGTCGTCGGGCGATCCGGTTCGGGGAAGTCCGCGCTGGTCAACGTTCTCGGCGGACTGCTGTCCCCGGACCAGGGGGCGGCGCTGCTCGACGGCCGCCCGCTGGAGCGGCTGCGGCCGAACGAGCTCCGCGCGGTCGTCGGGTTCGCCTTCGAACGGCCCGCGCTGCTCGGGGCGACCATCGGTGACGCCGTCGGCTACGGCTCGTGGGCAGGCGAGGCCGCCGTGCGCGCCGCCTGCCGGTCCACGCAGGTCGACGACCTGATCGTCCGGCTGCCGGACGGGTACAAGACGCCTCTTTCGGAGACGCCGCTTTCCGGTGGGGAGGCGCAGCGGATCGGGCTGGCACGCGCGATCGCGCACGCGCCGCGGGTGCTCATCCTCGACGACGCCACCGCCAGCCTCGACACGGTCACCGAAGCCGCGGTCGAAGAGGCGATCGAACGCACGCTCCCCGGCCGGACCCGGGTGGTGGTGACCCATCGCGCGGCCACCGCGTCGCGGGCGGACACGGTGGTGTGGCTGGAAGACGGCCGCGTCCGCGCGGTCGGCACGCATGACGGGCTGTGGCGGAATCCTGCTTATCGAGCCGTCTTCACCGAGGGCGCGCAGTGAGCGTCTGGGGGCTCTACCGCTCGGCGCTGGCCGGGCAATGGCGCGGCGGGCTGGTCCTGCTGGCCTGCTCCGTACTGGAAAGCGCACCCGCGTTCTTGTCCGGTCGCCTGGTCGAACTCGCGGTTGACGAGGGGTTTGCCGCGGATCGGCCAGGCACCGGACTGCGTTGGCTCGCGGTCTTCGGGCTGGTCGCCGTGATCGGCGCGTTCGGCTCGCGCCTGGTGTGGCATCAGCTCGGCAAGGTCGTCGAGCCGTTGCGCGACGCGCTGGTGACGGCCGTCGTGCGCGGGGTCCTGCACGATCCGGCGCCGCCGCGGAACCAGCCGGACGCCAGCGGTGTCGCCCGTATCACCCAGCACGTCGAAGTGGTCCGCGACGCCACGGCCGGGCTTCTGGTGCAGGCGCGCGGGATGATCGTGACGACGGTGGCGGCGCTGGCCGGGCTGTTCACCGTCGCCGGTTCGCTCGCGTTGATCGTCGCGATCCCGGTCGTGGTCGCGGTCGCGGTGTTCGCCTGCCTGCTCCCGTCGCTGGCCCGTCGTCAGCGCGCGCTGGCGCTGGCCGACGAGCGGACCGCCGAGGTCGCGGGCGCGTCGCTGTCCGGTATGCGCGACGTCGTCGCCTGCGGCGCGGAACCTCTTGCCGCGCTGGAGCTCTACGACGCCATCGACACACAGGCCGCGGCGGCCATGCGGGTGGCGAGGTCCGGGGCGGCCAGGACGGTGGTGATCGCGACCGGCGGGTTCGTGCCGCTGCTCCTGGCGTTGCTGGTGGCGCCGGGCATGGTCAGGGACGGGGTGCTCACCGCCGGGGCCGCGCTCGGGGCGCTCGTCTACCTCGCGACGACGATGCAGCCGGCGTTGCGCGGGCTGGCCGCGACCGCGAGCACCGTGGTGCTGCGGCTGATCGTCGCGCTGCGGCGGCTCGCGGAGACCGCCGAGGCCGAGCCCGAACCCGACGGCACGGCGGAACCCGACGGGACCGCGATCTACGTGCGCGACCTGACCTTCAGCTGGGGCGCGGCCGCGCAACCGGTGGTGCGGGGACTCGACCTGCACCTGCGGCCCGGCGAGCGGCTCGCGGTCGTGGGGCCGAGCGGTATCGGCAAGTCGACCCTGGCCGGGCTCCTGACCGGAATGCTCGAACCGCGGGGTGGCCGGGTGCTGCTCGGCGGGGTGCCGGTCCGGGAGGTCCCGGCGGCGCTGCGGCACCGGATGATCGCGCTGATCCCGCAGGAGGCCTACGTCTTCGCGGGGTCCGTGCGGGAGAATGTAGGCCTGTTCGCACAGACCGCGATGGACGGCGAACTGCTGGCGGCGGTGGCGGCCGTCGGCGCGGAACCGCTGGTCACGCGGCTGGGCGGGCTCGACGGCGAGATCGGGCACGGCACGCTGTCCGCCGGCGAAGCGCAGCTGATCGCGCTCGCCCGCGTCTACGCGAGCGACGCGGGCGTCGTCATCCTCGACGAGGCGACGTCGCACCTCGACCCGCCCGCCGAAGCCCGTGCGGAACGGGCGTTCGCCGAGCGGGGCGGGGTGCTGGTGGTGATCGCGCACCGGCTGTCGTCGGCGTTGCGCGCGGACCGGGTCCTGGTGATGGACGGCAAGGAGACCGCACTCGGCACCCACGTCGAACTCATGGACCGGTCTACGCGCTACGCCCAGCTCATGCACGCGTGGTCGCCGCGGCTACCCCAGCCCAGCGCGCAGTTCTTCCAGCGCGCTCCTGAGTAGACCTTCGACGGGGACCGGCCGCCGGGATCCGCGATCGACGAAGACGTGCACGAAGTGCCCTTCCGCGATCACCGTCTCCTTCGAGTACATCCCGACCTCGTAGCGGACGCTGGACCGGCCGAGATGGCCCACCCGCAGGCCGACCTCGAGTTCACCCGGGAACGACACCGAAGCGTGGTACTTGCACTGCGATTCCACGCACAGCCCGATGACCTCACCGGTTTCGATGTCGAGGCCGCCGCGTTCGATCAGCCACGTGTTGATCACGGTGTCCATCACCGAGTAGTGGACGACGTTGTTGACGTGCCCGTAGACGTCGTTGTCCTTCCACCGCAACGGAACCGTCTGCCAGTGCGGGTACTCGGCGTTCACCACAGCGTCACCGATTCCCGCAGGATGACGGCGAGGTCGGCTTCGGACGCCTCGCGCGGGGCCGTCGCCAGCAGCCGTTGTTGTTTCACCGTGCCGGAAACCAGTGAGTCCACATCGGACTCGGTGTAGCCGACGGCGCCGATCCCGTTGGGGATCCCGATCTCCCGCATGATCTGTCCCAGCACCGCGGGCAGGTGGTCACGCAGATCGCCCGGCCATTCGTAGTCCGGCGCGAGCAGCCGCGCCACCCGGATGTGCCGGTCCGGCGCGGCGTCGAAGGTGAACCGGAACGCCGCCGGCGCGGTCAGCGAGACCGCCATCCCGTGCGGCACCATCGCTTCGTCGCCCGGATACCCGGACGGATGGAAGTCCCGGACCTGCCCGGCGATCGGATACGCGTTGGCGTGCGGGATGTGCACGCCGGCGTTGCCGAAGCCGAGTCCGGCGAACGTCGCCGCGAGCGCCATCGCCTCGCGCGCCTTCATGTCGGAGCCGTCCCGCACGGCCGCGGGCAGCGCCCACGACAGCAGCCGCAGCGACTGCTCGGCGAACATGTCGGCCAGCGGATTCGAGCCACAGTAAGGGACCCGGTCCTCCGGCCGCTTCCGGTCGAACTCGGTGTACGGCTTGGCCGTGTAGCTCTCCGCGGCGTGGCAAAGGATGTCCATCCCGCTCGCGGCGGTGACCTCCGGCGGCTGCGAGACCGTCAGCCGCGGGTCGACCACGGCGAGGCTCGGGCGCATCCGGAGATGGCTGATGCCGCTCTTCACGCGCAGTGACAACACGTCCAGCACGCAGACCGTCGTGCTCTCCGAGCCCGTCCCGGTGGTGGTCGGCACCGCGACCAGCGGTTTCAGCGGCGAGCTCGGCGCGCGGCCGCCACCGACCGGCGCGTTGACGTAGTCCATCAGGTCGCCGTCGTTGCTGGTCAACAGATTCACCGCCTTGGCGGTGTCGATGGCCGACCCGCCACCCACGGCGACGAAGGCGTCCCACTCGCCCTGCCCGCGGGCGAAGTCGACGGCCTTCCGCATGCTGACGTCGGTCGGCTCGACGTGCACGCCGTCGAAGACGACGGCTTCGATGCCATAGGTTTCGATACCTTCGGCGATCCGTTGTGGCCAGCCCGTCGCGGCGACACCCGCGTCGGTCAGGACGAGCACCCGGCGCGCGCCGTACTGAGTGAGGTCGTAGCCGATCTCGTCGCTCGACCCGGTGCCGTATTTCAAGGCCGGCGCCCCGTAGGTGAAAACAGTTTCACGTCCGGCGGTGGCTGAGGTCACGTTTCGTGCTCCCTTGCTCGAACACGTTCCGAATATCGGACATTCCGCCGCTCCGGGGTTGCCGGAATCGGAAGATCGCTTGACGGCACCGATCACCGCCCGCCTAAGCTCTTCTCATTAGATACCAACCGGGAGCGTCCGTCGCCCAGACGGCCGTGAGGATCCTGACCGAGGCGCAGATCCACCGCGTGTACGCGGTGGTGGGTGAGTCCTTCCTGGATCTGCTCGACGCGCTGCAACGCGATCGCTCGATCACCTTCGTCTCGGCGAGACACGACTCCGGCGCTGCCTTCATGGCCGAGGCCGAAGGCAAGCTGACCGAGCACCCCGCGGTGCTGCTGGCGGGCCGCGGCCCGAGCGCGGCGAACCTCGCGATCGGCGTTTCGACGGCGTACCAGGACGAGAGCCCGATGGTCGTCCTCCTGGAGAACCCGCCGCAGGATCCCGGCCCGACGAGCGAGCTGCCCACCGCCGACCTGACCGCGATGTTCGAGCCGATCTCGAAGTGGACCGGTCGCGCGGAATCGCCAGACGAGGTCCCCGGCCTGCTGGTCGAGGCGCTGACCCGCTGCCGGGAAGGGCGGCCGGGGCCCACCGTCGTCGCCGTCCCCGCCGATTTCTGGGGCGTCCCGTTCGATTCGGCCAAACCGGTCGCCGCCGTGCGCCCGCCCGCCACCGGCGCGCTCGGCCGGACCGCCGAGGCGGTCGCGCAACTGGTCGACGAGGCCCGCTACCCGGTGGTGATCGTCGGCGGCCGGGCCCGCGCGGCGCGGGACGAGCTGATCGCCGTCGCCGACGAGCTCGCGCTGCCGGTGTACAACGCGTTCCGCCGTCAGGACGCCTTCCCGGAGAACCACGCGCGCTACGCCGGCCACCTCGGCATCGGCATCCCCGCGCGGCAGCTCGACGCGCTGGAGCGCGCGGACCTCGTGCTCGCGCTGGGCACGCAGCTCGACGAGGTCACCACACAGTCCTTTCGCTACCCGACGCCGTCCCAGACGCTGGTGCTGGTGGGCACGGGGATCGAACCCGCCCGCCGCGGCGGGCTGACCTTCCGGGTCGACTCCGAGGTCGAGCCCTTCCTGCGTGAACTGCGCAATGTCGCCTCGCCGCGGCAGCGGCGCGCGTCGGCCGCGAACGCCGCCGTGCACACCTTCATGACGCCGCCCGACACCAGCGGCGCCACCCGCGTCCACCCCGCGGACGTGATCCGGGCGGTGCGCAAACTCGCGCCCGAGGACGCGATCGTGACCAGCGACGCGGGCAACTTCGCCCAGTTCATGCACCGCTACTGGTGCTTCACCGCGCCGCGCAGCCAGCTCGGGCCGAGCAACGCGGCCATGGGCTACGCGGTCCCCGCGGCGGTCGCGGCGAAACTCGCCGAACCACGCCGGACGGTCATCGCGATGGCGGGCGACGGCGGCGCGCTCATGACCGGGCAGGAGATCGAGACCGCCGTCCGTTACCGCGTTCCGGTGACCGTCCTGGTGTTCCAGAACGGTGTGCACGGCCCGCTCGCCGTGCACCAGGCGCGTAAGCACGGACGGCTTTCGGGGGTCACCGTCCCCATCACCGACTTCGCGTCGTGGGCACGCGGGCTCGGCGCCGCCGGGTACACCGTGGACGACCGTGAGGAGCTGGAGCCGATCATCGCGAGCGCGCTGGTGCGGCAACGACCGTGCGTGATCGACATCAGGACGGATCCGGACGTGGTGACCCCGGACATCCGGCTGACGACCCTGCTGGGCGCCGCGAGGCCGCAGCAGGGAGGTCAGTAGGCGTCCGCCGCGCCGACTTAACGGGCGGTACTTTTTCTCAGGGGATACACAGAAACCCTTGTGGCGCCGCCTTCACCTGCTCCAAAAGGAGGGAAACCGGTGACGACTCGGCCGACTTTCGGTCGCGGAGACCGGATTTTGTCGGTCGGCCGTGGCACAATCGCGGCAACACCGAGGGTCCGATATGGACCGGAACGATCACCGGTGAAGTTGTTGGCACGCAGTACTTAGAGCGTTGTGTTGACACTGGGAGAAAACATGGCTGACGAAACGAAGCCACAGGACAAGTCCGTTTCCGGCGTGGTGCCGGTGCTGTTCAGCGCGGACGCCGAGACCCACGACATCGCCGTCGTGGCCACGAACCGGGAGGCGTTGCGCCGTTCGCCGTTCGGTGCCGAGGTACCCCTGCGCGCCGCCAGTGGCGAATAGCCCGGCCGGAGGAGCCTCCGCCGGGAGAGGTACAGTGCGTCCGGGCACACCCGGGTGACGACGCTTGTCGGCCTGCGTGAGGTGTGCTTTACTGTTTCAGGTCTCGTTTTTTGTGTTCGTGTTGGTTCACGCTCGCAGAACTCAGCGGGCGTAGTGTCTCCTCGTGTTTCCGGGGAAGCAAACCGTCTGGTCATGACCCGGGCTGCCGACGTGGCTTCCTGTTTGTTTGTGTTGCATATGGAGATTTTATGACTCAGGGCACTGTGAAGTGGTTCAACTCCGAGAAGGGGTTCGGCTTCATCACTCCCGACAACGGCGGCGGCGACGTCTTCGTGCACTACAGCGAGATCAAGGGCAACGGCTTCCGTACCCTCGAGGAGAACGCCCGCGTGGAGTTCGAGATCGGGCAGGGCGCGAAGGGTCCGCAGGCCACCTCGGTCACCGTGATCTGATCCAGGTTTTCCAAGCAGGGCCGTCATCCCCTCGGGGAGGCGGCCCTGCTGCTTTTCGGGCTCGTGACTGACCGGACGACACGACCGCGGCCGGGGTTCCGCCGCGAGCCGTCCGCCGCCACCCGCGCACCGCCCGGAACCTACTGCGGAGTGGCACTGATTCTCGCCCCGCTCGTGTGGTTCGCGGGCCCGTTGCTGCGGCATCCGGTGCTCAAGGACCTCACGCCGGAGCACGCCGCTTTCGCCGCGTTGGCCGCCCTGGTGATCCTGCCGGTCGCCTTCCTCCGCCGCGGTGGCTTTGTGATGCAACCTCGTGCAACTCTTTCTTTCGTGGCGCGGACGTCGTTTCCTTGTAGGGACTTGGCGCGGCAGCGGAGGACATGTGGGCGAAGCGGTTGCGGGGATCGTGGCGAACCCCGCTTCGGAGCGTGACATCCAGAGCCTGCGTTCGGCACTGAGGGTGGCCGGCGTCGGCCGCGTGATGGTGTGGACCGACGCGGGGAAGATCATCGGCACCGTCCGCCGGATGGTGGACGCGGGTGCCAGCGTGATCATCTGCCTGGGCAACGAGACCATGATGCGGGCGGCGGCGGCCGCCTGCGGTGACGTGCCGCTGCTGATGTTGCCCGCCGGAGGTGCCGACGAATCCACCGTCGCCGGGCTCGCCGCCGGGCTGGTGGCCACCCATCAGGTGGACACT
The DNA here is from genome assembly GCF_056435645.1 of Amycolatopsis sp. NPDC043889. Taxonomy (NCBI): domain Bacteria; kingdom Bacillati; phylum Actinomycetota; class Actinomycetes; order Pseudonocardiales; family Pseudonocardiaceae; genus Amycolatopsis; species Amycolatopsis sp. NPDC043889. The sequence goes on along the minus strand of NZ_JBWKEC010000001.1, from coordinate 67,928 downwards.
GACCTGGTCACGAACCGCGCGACCGTGCTCGAGGTCGTCACGAAGGCCCGCCGCGAGATCGCGCTGACCGACGTCAGCGTGTGCTCGGAGAGCCGGTGGGACCCCGCGTCGCTGACCGAGCTGTACTGCACGTTCGCCGTCCCGGACGGGGTCGGGCTGTCGAGTATCCCCGGACGGCTGTGCCCCAGTCCGAAGTCCACTGTGGACGGTGTCGCCGTCTCGCTCGGGCCGGTCGGCGAGGCGCCGTACGTCGTGCAGGCGCCGATCGCGCCCGGCGAGGTCCGGGCGGTGGGCGTCCGGGGCTGGAGCGTGCTGCACGCGGGGGTCCGCGTCGACCTCGCCGCCGCCGGTGGCTCCATCGCGCTCGACGGCCAACCGCATTTCGTGCTCAAGCCGGGAGAGAGCGCTTTCGTGGAGCTGAAGCCCGACGGCCCGTGGTGCGTCGACGTCCGCGCGGTGATGGCCGAGGCCACCAGGACCGGTCTGCTGCTGGGCCGGAAGCCCGCGGAGGTCGTTCCCACGCCCCGCCTCGCGGACGCGCCGTTCCCCGGGTAGACCGCGCCCAGGTCACAGAGACCTTCCGCTCCCCGGGACGTCCGGGCACACTGGCCTGACAGAGCAAAGGGGTGGGCCAGGTGCAGCTGGAGGCGGCGCTGCCGGTCGGCGCGGACCCGCGGCGGCACGCGCGTGCCCTCGCCGAGGTACGTGAGGCGGCGCTCGCCGGGACCACGCTCCCGAGTGCTCCGCGAGCGGTCATCGGCGCGTCCTGGCAGCGTATGCGGCGGCTCGGCCTGGACCCGGACCGCGGCTCGCCGTCGTCCGCGCTCACTCCGGACCAGCTGGAATCCCGCCGTCGCGAGAGCGGCCTCGCGGCCGTCCTCCCCGTTCTGCGCGGCGGCCTGATCAGCCTCGCCGAGCAGGCCGCGCACATCATGGCCGTCGTCGACGCGGACGGCCGTGTCCTCTGGCGTGACGGCAGCACCGCGGTCCGCCGCCGCGCCGACGGGCTCGGGTTCGTCGAAGGGGTCGACTGGCACGAGCGCGCCGCGGGCACCAACGCCATCGGCACGGCGCTGGTCGCCCGGCATCCGGTCCAGGTCTACTCGGCCGAGCACTACGTCAGCAACCAGCACGACTGGACCTGCGCCGCCGCGCCGCTGCACGATCCGAGGGATGGCAGGCTGCTCGGCGTCGTCGACCTCTCCGGACCGGCCTCCACCGTGCACCCGACGACCCTCGCCCTGGTCGATACGGTCGCGAAGCTCGCCGAAGCGCATCTGCGCACCACCCATCTCTCGGATCTCGAACGGCTGCGCGGTCTGGCCACGCCGCTGCTCGCCAAGGTGAAGGGCCGGGCGGTCATCGCCGACCCGCACGGTTGGATCGCGGCCTCGGCCGGTCTCGTGCCGGTCGGCCGGATCGCGCTGCCGAACGGCGCCGCTCCGGGCCGCACCTGGCTGCCGACCTACGGCGAATGCCTGCTGGAGCCGCTGCCCGGCGGCTGGCTCGTCCGGCTCACCGATGAGGAGGACGCGCCGCCGACGCGGGTCGTACTCGATCTGAGGTCGTCGCGGGAAAGCACGCTGCGTGTCTCGGGCGCGGCGGGGACCTGGTCGCATCGGCTGAGCCCGCGGCACGCGGAGATGCTGTACGTCCTCGCGCGACATCGCGAAGGCAGGTCGGCGTCGGAACTGTCGCGCGACCTCTTCGGCGACGCCGGCCGCACCGTCACCGTCCGCGCGGAGATGTCCAGGATGCGACGGCATTTCGGCGGGTTCCTGCTGGCGAGGCCGTACCGGTTCGACGACGACGTCGAGGTCGTCGTGGAGCGGCCGTCCGAGGGTGAGGTGCTCCCGCATTCGGTCGCGCCCGCCGTCCGGGGTTGAATCTCGCTCGCGGTGGCGAGTGTCGCGCCGTCGATCGGTGTGCGCAATCGTGCGGTACGGCCTGGAAAAAGGCCTCTGACACCGTCGGGAGATCACGTGCCGATGACACACACCGGTGTCACTGGCTGCGCTGATCCCGACTCGGATACCTTCTTTGCGGGTAGAGCCAATGGGGAGGATCGGCGATGACGAGCACAGTGACCCGGCCGGGGCCGCCGGGGAGCCCCGAGCCGCCCCCTGCGCCGGGAGGTCGCGGAGGGATCGCCGGGCTGCTCGAACTGCCGGGCAACGGGATCCGCGCGATCGTCCGGTCCGCGGCGACCACGCCGGGCAGGCTGTCGGTGATCGCGATCGGGCTCGTCCTGCTGTCGCTGGTCGCGGGCCTGTTCGGCACGCTGGCCGCGCAGGACAAGAAGGACACGATCAACGGCCTGATCGACCACCGCGAACCGCTCGCCGCCGCCGCGCAACAGGTCTACCGCGCGCTTTCGGACGCCGACGCGACGGCGGCCAGTTCGTTCCTCTCCATCGGCACCGAGCCGCTCCCGATGCGCCAGCGGTACGAACGCGACATCGCGGAGGCCGGGGCAGCGCTGGCGAAGGCGGCATCGGACTCCTCCGGCGTCGACGAAGCGGCGGAGCGGATCAACACCCTCGGCCGCGAAATCCCCGTCTACACAGGACTGATCGAGACCGCGCGCACCTACAACCGGCAGGGTTTCCCCGTCGGTGCCTCGTATCTGCGGGAAGCGTCCGAGCTGATGCGGGCGAAAATCCTTCCCGCCGCTCAGGATCTGTACCGCATCGACACCGACCGGCTCGCCGCCGAACAGGACGACGCGACCGGATTCCCTTGGCTGGCAACGGCTTTGGTGCTCGCCCTGCTCGCCGCGCTGATCGTCACCCAGGTGCACCTGACGCGGAAGACCAACCGGCTGCTGAACGTCGGGCTGGTCGTCGCGACGGTGTCGATGGTGGTGGCCCTGCTGTGGGGAGCGGTCGCGCTGATCGTGCAGAGCTCCCTCGTCGGCAGCGGTGAAGAAGACGGCTCGCACCAGGTGGACGTCCTCGTCCGCGCCCGGATCGCGGCGCTGCAGGCACGAGCCGACGAAACGCTGACCCTCGTCGCCCGGGGCGACGGCGCGGCGTACGAAAAGGACTTCATCGATCTCGCCGGGCAACTCGGCGGGACGGACGGCCAGGGCGGCCTGCTGGGCGAGGCCCGCGGTCTCGCCGCGGGCGGCGCGGCCGCGGACAAGGTGGACGCGGCCATCCAAGCGGCGTCGGCCTGGTTCAAGGCGCACGGTCAAGTGCGGAGGCAGGACGACGACGGCTCCTACCAGGACGCCGTCGACACCGCCATCCGTGACGACAAGCAGGACGGTGCCGCCAGGGCGTTCTTGCGGCTCGACGAGAACCTGGTGGCCGCGATCAACGTGGGACGGCAGGAATTCCTCGACGACACCCGCGGCGCCGAACGCGCGCTGACCCTGCTCGCGCCGGGGATCGCGGTGCTGGCGCTGATCGCGGCGGCGGGGTCCGCGTTGGGAATCCGTGAACGGCTGAGGGAGTACCGGTGATGCGGAACGGTCTGCGAACGGCCGTGCTCGGCGCGGTCTTGGTGCTGGCGACGGCTTGTGGCAGCGCGGGGGCGCCGGTCGACCCGGCTCCCGTCGGCGAGGTCGCGCCGCCGCTGCCCGCGAACGTCGGCGGCGCCGACAACGCCGGCGGTGGCGGAACGACCGACACGACCTGCAACCCGTTGGCGAGCCTGCGGCCGACCAACGGCACGTCGATCGCCAATGGTTCGACGATGGCGAAGATCAAGGAGAACGGCAAGCTCGTCGCGGGGGTCGATCAGACGACGTTCCTGTTCGGTTTCCGGAACCCGACTTCGGGCCAGCTCGAAGGTTTCGACATCGACTTGGTCAACGAGATCGCGAAGGCGATCTTCGGCAGCGCGGAAGGGCGTGTGCAGTTCCGGGCGATCCCGTCGAAACTGCGGGAAGAAGTGCTCGAGAAGAAGCAGGTCGACATCGTGGTGCGGACCTACAGCATCACCTGCAGCCGGCTGAAGAAGGTCAACTTCTCGACCGCGTATTACCAAGCGGGGCAACGGATCCTGGTCGAATCCGGGTCGAAGGTCGCCCAGCTGTCGGACCTCGCGGGGCGGCGGGTGTGCGCGACCAAGACGTCGACCTCGCTGACGAAGATCGCGGCGGATCCGTCGAAGCCGGTGCCGGTCTCGGTGGACAACTGGTCGGACTGCCTGGTGATGCTGCAGCAGAAGCAGGTCGAGGCCGTGTCGACGGACGACGTCATCCTCGCCGGGATGCTCGCGCAGGACCCGACGCTGAAGATCGTGGGGGACCGGTTCACCGAGGAGAACTACGGCATCGGTGTCCCGAAGGAGAACGAGGACATGGTGCGCTTCGTGAACGCCGTGCTGGAGAACGTGCGCGGCGGCGCGTGGCAGGCGAGCTACGCGAAATGGATCGGGAACAAACTCGAGGGCGGAACGCCGCCTTCGCCCGTGTACAAGTGAGAACGGGCCGTTCGGGATTCGCTCCCGAACGGCCCGCTTCGGTTCAGGGGGATTTCTCGCCGATCACCGGCGGCACCGGCTTCGTTTCGCCTTCGTAGCCGCCGAACAAGACGTCGGCGTCCTCCTCCTGCAGGTAGTTCGGAGCCTTCTTTTCCTTGTCCTCTTCCTTCTGCCCCCTGCCGCCAGGAGCGCCGCCGGCACCCATCGCGCCCGGACCGCCGCTCTTGCCCGCGGCGGCCGCGCCACCCCGAGTGATCCGCTCCTCCGGCAGTTTGCCCGCCCCGGACCCGCCGCCCTTGCCCGCGAGCTTTTCGGCCTCACCGGCCGAAACCTTGCCGCCCGCGAGCCGCTCGGCGACGTTGCCCGAGCCGCCGTTGCGCCCGAACCCGCCGCCTCCGCCACTGGTCAACCGGTTCGCCGCGCTGCCGCCCGGCCCGCTCGTCGTCCGGCCGGGCTTGCCGCGATACTGCTCGCTGCCCAACCGGCCGAGACCGCTGGGACCGGGCGTGTTCAGCGCCGCCAATCCCGGCGTCGGCCCAGGCCGGAACGACCCCGGCTGCCCGCCGACCGGCTGACCCGGCGCCGGCACCCCGGTGTGCCCGCCACCCGTGGTGATCCCGGGCCCCGGCGCCGGCGCGCTCGGACCACCCGGCCCGGGCGCCCCTGGCCCAGGACCGCTGTTGGGCCCCGGCCCGCCGCTGAAGCCGTTGACCTCGGTACCCCCGGAGAACCCGGACACCGACGTCGAATCACCCATTTCCGGCGGCGGGGCGAACGTGGGCTGCTTGGAGTTGACGTCGAAGAGTGACTGGTCGTAGGTGTGCATCACCTGCGCGGCCTGCTGGTGCGCCTGAAACGACTGCTCCTGCTTGGCCGAAATGTTGCCGACCGTGTCCACCGCGCCCGCCAGGTTCCCCGTCGCGAGCTGGTTGAGGGCGTTCTTGTACTCGGCGTTGCGGTCGAAGGGGACCTCTTCGGGCATGGAGTTCTTCGCGGTGGTGGCCGCGGCGGCGGACTGGGAGAACCGGTTGGACGCGAGATACGCGCCGTCGCCCGCGGTGTCGGCCCACTTGCTGATGTTGGAGAAGAAATCGGTGACCGACTTGGCGCCGTCGCCCTGCCAGTGCTCGCCCTCTTTGCCGATCGCGTCGCGGACGGCGTTGCTGAAGGTGTTCAGGGAGTTGCCCTGGTTGTTCCAGAGCTCGCCCTTCTCGTCGATGTCCTGCGGGTCGAGGTCCTGCGTGACCATGTTCTTCAGCTCGCCGTGCGGGACGGCTTCGTAGCGCTGGTCCGACGGATCGAGGCCGGCTCGGAACTGCTGACCTTGCGCCAGCGCCGCAGCCTGGTCGGCCGAGTACTGCCCCGCCTTCGCTTCTGCCGTCAGCCTCGCCGTAAGGGAGTTGCCGCCCGGGCCCGCGTTGACCTCGTCGTACGTTTCGGAGTACCGCTTGGCCTCGTACGTCCGGCCGGTGTTGCCCATCGCCGAGAACTTGCTGTCGAAGTCGTCTTGGCCGACGTTGACCATGGTCCCTCCCGTTCCGTAGTCAGTTGCCTCTGGGCAGTTTCGGTTCGGCGGCTTCTGCGATCTCGCGGGAGAGTGCGCAGGCTTCCTCGTTGGTTCCGGTCTGCTCGAGAGTCGTCGAAGCCGTCATTCGGGCGTCAGGGCCCACTGCGACAGCGACTGTGCAGGCATCGGTTCCTGCATCACCCGGGATTTCGACCGCATCGCGCCCGTTCACCTTCGCGGGGACTTTGGTTCCTTGCCCAGGCGACAGCTTGTCGATCCCGGCCTCGGGGACGAGATAGATGCTGACGGAGGCGTAGCCACGTTTCGCGGTCCTGCATCCGTTGTCGCTCTCATAAGTTTCCGTTTTGGGAGACTCGAACCCCTTGGCCGAGGTCGTCGGCTCCAGCAGGTCGCAGGCCTTCAGGCTCCCGAACACATCGCCTGGCCGGTGGGCCGATTGCACCGCTGCCGCGTTTGGCACGGAGGCGACGGCACTGCCTGGAAGTTCGGACGAGCAGCCGCTCGCCGCCACCGCGAGTACCGCGAGCAGCGAACCAAGACACAGACGAGAGGCCATCAGCTTCCCTTGGGCAGTTTCGGTTCGGCGGCGGTAGCCATTTCCCTGGACAGTGCGCAGGCTTCCTCGTTGGTTCCCTTGTTCAAGGATGTCGATGCCGTCAGTCGGGAGGTTGGGGTAACGGCGATCGCGACTGTGCATGCTTGCGTACCCGCATCGCCAGGGATTTCGACGGCGTCCCGGTTCCCGACCTTGGTCGGAATCTTGGTCCCTTGTCCTGCGGACAGTTGGTCGATGCCGGCTTCCGGAACGAGGTAGATGCTGACGGAGCCGAATCCTTGCTTCCTCGTAGCGCAGCCGTTGTCACTTTCGTAGGTCTCGACAACAGGTGGGTCGAAGCCCTTCGGAGTCGTGGTCGGCTCCAGCAGATCGCAGGCCTTCAAGTCCTCGAAAACGTCCGTGGAAGGACTGGACGGTTTGGACGAGGCACTATTCTGTGTCGGTATCGGTGTGGCGTTGCCGGGCTTCTCCGACGAGCAGCCGGAGAGCGCGAAGGTAAGGGCGATCGGTAACGCGGCGAAAACCAGGAGCCGTGACTTCGTGATCATATCGGTTTGCGTCAGTCCTTTTGGAGAGATTTCAGCTGATCGGCATGGTCGGCATCTCGTTGCCGGTACTTGGTCTTTGCCAGGTTGATCGCCTCTTCAGCGCGGTTGAGTACGTCTCGCAGGGCGTCCAGCTGTGTCTTGGCTGACAGGTCGTCACCCTCGGCGACTTTGACTGCGTGCTGGCCGACTTGTTGTGCGAATGGGCCGGTACCCAACTTCGGTTGTTCGGCAAGTCGTAGAAAGCGTCGCTGGTTGCTTGACCAATCGGTCACGTAGTCGTTGATGGCCTTCTTCAGGGCCTCCCCGGCCTCCTCGCTGACCGCGAACCGCCCCTCCTTCGCCGCCGTCACCATCCGGTCGGCCTGCGCCGAGAAGTCGCCCAGAATGTCCGAGAAGTTGCCCGGCGGTCCGCCGGCACCTTCAGTCATGGTCTCTCCCCTGTACCAAGTCCCGGTTACTCATAGCGCTCGTCAGATCACGATATCAGCGGAAACGGTCCCGAAGCCCGCCTTCCGGCGAGGATCACGCGCTGCCGACGCGGGCGGCTTCGACCAGGTCGTGGACCCATCGTGCAAGGTGAGAGCCGCTGGTGGGGGTGAACGTGCGGCGGACTTCGCCGTCGGGGAAGCGGTCGGTGGCGAGCATGAAGCGGCCCTGGACGCTGTCGAACCACTGGACGCTTTTCTGCTGCGGTTTGCCCCTGTCGTCGCGCAGGGTGACGCTGACCGTGCCCAGCCGCGCGAGCGGGTGTTCGAAGAAACGACCGGCTGCCCCCAGGCGGAGGTTGTCCGGGTCCTCGTCGAACGGGTCGTCCGGTCGTTTGGACGGGGGAAGCGTGCTGGACGTCGTCACCCGTCCGGGGAATGGCTGCAGTGACGGCAGATAACCGAGGAGGGTCGCGACGACCTGTTCGGGGTAGACCGGCTCGAAGAGGATGTCGAATCCGCGTTGCTGGCTCACGACACCCTGGCGACTGTTCCACGCACCTCGATATAAGTATTCGGCGTCCTGCTCGACCTCGTGCGCCTCCATGGTGAGGACGAAGTCGCCGGTGGCCCAGAGGCGGAGGGTCTGTTCGTAGTCGCGCAGTAGTTCACCGCCGCGGGCGAAACCCCGCTCGGTCAGCCCGGCCCAGATCTCTTCGCAGTGCCGCTCGCGTTCGGAGATGGTGGTCCCGACGGTCGGGATCTCGAAGGGCAGCACGAATCTGCCGAGTCCGAGATCTTCGAGTACGACGTCGAGCTGGGCCATCGACATCGAAAATGACGCAGGCACCGGTCCCTCCCCCTCATCACCTGCTGAATCGGTTCTTCATCGCACCGTAGCGGGTTCGACCCGGTGCAGGCACGACCTGCCTGCTCACGTCTAGGATCAGGGTTGACGCTGTCGCGGGGATTTCGGGAGGTACCAGTGTCGGAAGAGCCGCGCCGTCCTCGGCACGCAGCGCCGGACGACGCCACGCCGGACCGCGAGGCGGAGTCCGCCTCCTGGACGCCGCCCGCGCCGGTCCGCTGGGAAACGCCCGAACCGTCCATTTCCGGCAGGCTCGATCTCTCCGAGCCGCCGCGGCCCAAGCCGGAGAACGACGCCGAGCGCACGGCCATCAACGCGCCCGTCCAGCGCCCGCGGACTCCGCCGCGCGGCCAGCAGCGGCCGATCCCCGGCGCCGAGGACCCGACGCGCCCGCCGGGCGACATGGCCCCGGTGAGCCCCCGGACCCAGGTCGTCCGCCCTGACTGGCAGGCACCCGCCGACGCGCCGCAGCCGACCAGCGTGCTCGCCTCGCCGGCACCGGAGACGCAGAGCATCATGCCGCCGACGCCGCGCGTCGACAACGGACCCGGGCCGCTGCCGGACCCGGGCACGGAAAGCGTCCTCCCGGAACGCTCCAGCGAAAGCCGCGGAACAGGCACCGGGACCGGATCGGGCAGCCGGGGCACCGGCACCGGAACCGGTTCGTTCCCCGGCACCGCGCGCCGGACGTCGTCGCGCACGTCGCGTCGTGGCCGTCTCGGCGCCGGGCTCGTCGACGTCCCGCAGGTGCCGTACCGCGACCCGGCGTCCGCGGTCCTCGAGAACCCGATGGTGTCGGAGGAGAAGCGCTTCTGCGGTAGTTGCAGCGCCAAGGTCGGCCGCGGCAAGGACGGCGAACCCGGTTCGCCCGAGGGCAAGTGCGAGAAGTGCGGGAACCCGTTCTCCTTCGTCCCGAAGCTGCGGCCGAACGAGATCGTCGGCGGCCAGTACGAGGTCCTCGGCGCGCTCGCGTACGGCGGCCTCGGCTGGATCTATCTCGCGCAGGACCACAACGTCAGCGATCGCTGGGTGGTGCTCAAGGGTTTGATCGACACCGGCGACGCCACCGCGATGGCGGCCGCCGCCAACGAGCAGCGGTTCCTCGCCGAGGTCGAACACCCGAACATCGTCAAGATCCACAACTTCGTGCAGCATCCGGACGGCGACACCGGCAACTCGGTCGGCTACATCGTCATGGAGTACGTCGGTGGCCAGTCGCTGCGGCAGCTCGCGCTCGCGCACCACCGCGAGACCAAGCGCCCGGAGCCGCTGCCGATCGGCCAGGTGATCGCCTACGGGCTCGAGATCCTGCCCGCCATGGGCTACCTGCACGGCCAGAACCTGCTGTACTGCGACCTCAAGCCCGACAACGTCATCCAGACGCACGAACAGCTCAAGCTGATCGACCTCGGCGCGGTCCGCCGCGTCGACGACTACGAGAGCCCGCTGTTCTTCACCACCGGCTACAGCGCGCCCGAGCTGGCGACGCACGGCGCTTCGGTGGCGTCGGACCTGTACACGGTCGGCCGCACGCTCGCCGTCCTCAGCTTCGAATTCTCCGGCTACACCACCAAGTACAAGACCACCCTGCCCGGCCCGGACGTCGTCCCGTTGTTCGCGCTCTTCGGTTCGTACTACCGGTTCCTGAAGCGCGCGACGCATACGGACCCGGATCGCCGGTTCATCGCGGCCGAGGAGATGGCCGACCAGCTGACCGGTGTGCTCCGCGAGATCATGGCGCTGGGAACCGGGAAGCCGCGCCCCGGCGCTTCGACCGTGTTCGGCCCGGAGACCCGCACGTTCGGCGTGGACGAACCCGTCGCGTCGGCTGGGAGTGTGCCGCTGCCGGATCCCGGCGAGGTGGTCGCGGGTCTGCCGATCCCGCAGGTCGACACGGACGACCCGGCGGCCGGTGTGCTCGCGTCGACGGTCGCGCTCGATCCCAAGGGCGCGATCGAGTCGCTGGCCGGCGCGCCGCGCGAGTCGATCGAGGTCCGGTTGCGCATCGTCCGCGCCCGGATCGAACTCGGCGAGCTGGTCGAGGCGCAGCGGCAGCTGCAGGCCGCGCAGTACCTCGCGATCAAGGCCGGTTTCCCGCACGACTGGCGGATCGACTGGTACCGCGGGCTGATCGAGCTCGCGGGCGGCCGGTCCCGTGTCGCGCACGTCGCGTTCGAAGCGGTGTACGACGACCTGCCCGGCGAGATCGCGCCGAAGCTGGCCTTGGCCGTCAGCGCGGAGGGAGTCGGGGACTACTTCGGCGCCGCGCGCTACTACGAGCTGGTGTGGCGAACGGACCGGTCCTACGTCAGCGCCGCCTTCGGCCTCGCTCGCGTGTACCTCGCGCAGGGCGCCAGGGCGAGCGCGATCGAGGTGCTCGAAGCCGTTCCCGCGTCTTCGACGCACTATGTCGCCGCGCAGGTGGCCGCGATCAAGATCAAGACCAGGATCAACGGCGGCGGCAAGGACCCGGTGATGGTGTCCGAGCGGGATCTCGTCGACGCCTCGACCAGGCTGGAGCGTCTGCAGCTCGACGCCGAACGTCGCACACGTTTGTCGGCGGAGGTCCTCGAGGCGGCGTACGGCTGGCTCAACTCGCAGAACCGGCCGACGCCGGGGGCGAAGGTGCTGGGCTGCGACCTGGACGAACGGGATCTGCGGTTCGGGCTCGAGCGCTGCTACCGGACGCTGGCGCGGTTGGCAGGCTCGGTCGACCAGCGGGTCGAACTCGTCGACAAGGCGAACGCGATCCGGCCTCGTACCCTCACCTAGCACGCATTTCGTCCTCTGAATGCGGTAGTTCGGCCTACGAACCACCGCATTCAGAGGACGAAATGCTCAGGGGTTGATGTCCCACTCGCGTTCGCGTTTGGCCTTCTCGTGCGCGGCGGCGAGCTTCTGCAGCGCCTCGGGATCCCCGTGGGTGCTGAAGTGCTCGAACTCGACCCGCACGAACAGCGCCCGCGCACGCACCGCGACAGGGCCGTCTTCGGCGTCGAGCCGTCCGTCGGCGCTCACGTAGATCTTCCGGCCGGCGACGCCGTCCAGTTTCGTGGCGATGTACAGGGTCGAGCCGACCGGGACCGGCCGGAGGAAATCCGTCTCCAGCTTCCCGGTGACGGCGGGGCGGCGCAGCAGGTTGCCGACGGTCGCGCCGAGCGCCTCGTCGAAGGCGCAAGCAAGGAGACCGCCGTGCGCGAGGCCGGGCGCACCCTGGTGGGCGGAGGTGACGGTGAACTTGGAGTACACCGTCGTCCCTTCGCCCACCGTCGAATGCAGGTGGAGCCCGGCCTCGATCTCGTCGCCGCACCCGAAACACTCACCGAAGTGGATGCCGAGGTGGCTGCCCGGCTGCGGGGCTTTCGGGTGAACGGTCGCCGGTTCGACTTCGACCGGCGGCCACGGCTGCGAGATACGGCTCATGGAAAGACGTTAACTCGCCGGTAGCTCCGGGGCGCCGCCGGGAGTGGCCGGTTCCGGTTTCCGGCGCCGGATGATCCGCGAACTCACGATGCGACGCAGCGACACCCCGGCCGTTTCCGGCAGCAGCAGGATCGGAATGGCCGCGATCGCCGCCGAGCCCATCAGGTAGTACGCGGGCCATAGGGTGTCGCCGGTCGAGTTCACCAGGCTGCCGATGACGTACGACGCCGTGCCACCGAACGCCGCGGTCGAGACGCTGTACCCGATGGAGAAACCGCCGTAGCGCTCCTGCGTCGGGAACATCGCCGGCAGCGTCGCCGCCAGCACGGCCAGTATCAGCACCAGCGGCACCGCGATCATCAGCACGCCGAGGGTGAGCTGCCAGCCGTTCTGGTCGTCCGCGGCCGCGCCCATCAACGAGAACGCCGGGATGGGCAACACCAGGAAGCTGGCGCAACTCGCGATCAGGATGGGTTTTCGCCCGATGCGGTCGGACAGCATGCCGATCGGCACGATCAGGACCAGCATCAGCGCGATGGTCGCCAGGATGATCAGCAACGGCGCGTGCCCGCTGAAGCCGACCACGTCCTTGAGATACGTCTCCAGGTACGTGATCACGATGTAGTCGGCGACGTTCAGCATCACCACGATGCCGATCAGGTGCAGGATCGACGTCCAGTGCTTCTTGAGCAGCGCCTTCAGCGGCGACTTCTCGACCTGGTTCTTCTTCTCGATCTCCTGGAACAGCGGAGTGTCCTCCAGCTTGTTCCGCAGGTAGAGACCGACGATGCCGAGCGGGCCCGCGATCAGGAACGGCAATCGCCAGCCCCATTCGCGCATGGCCTCGTCGCCGAGGACGACGGTGAAGATCGTGACGAAGCCGGCGCCCATCGCGAACCCGACGAGCGTGCCGAACTCCAGCCAGCTGCCCCAGAAACCCCGGCGCCGGGCGGGCGCGTACTCCGCGATGAACGTCGCCGCGCCGCCGTACTCACCGCCCGCCGAGAAGCCTTGGATGGTGCGCAACAGGATCAGCAGGACCGCCGCGGCCGGGCCGATCGTCGCGTAGGACGGCAACAAGCCGATGATGAACGTCGACCCGGACATCAGGATGATCGTCAGCGCGAGCACCTTCTGGCGCCCGATCTTGTCCCCCAGCGGGCCGAACACGAAGCTGCCGAACGGCCGCACGATGAAGGTGATCGCCAGGACCGCGAAGGTCGCCAGCGCACCCTCGGAAGTGCTCGAAGCGTTGAAGAAGACCTGCCCCAGGATGGCGGGCATGAAGCCGAAAACACCGAAGTCGTACCACTCGATGCAGTTACCCATCGCCGCTCCGGCGACGGCCTTTCTGATCTGCTCAGGTGGGGCCTCCGCCGGTTCCCCTTTTTCCTGATGTGACGCGCTCAGCGCCTCTTCGGCCATGGGTTTGACCTCCCGACCCACCCGTTTACTTACCCATCGTCGAGGGTTTGTTCCCTCGACCGTAGGTGTTCAAACGTCCTGATTCAGCGCTTTGGATCGGTCGCGCGACCGCCGTTCCCCCGAATCGGTGACGAAGCACCAGGTGAAGCCGATGTCGGAGAATTTCCGATTACTTTGGGTCACGCTTCGGGAATCGGACGTTCCGGGCGGTGGATCAGTGGGTCGTGATCGCCGTCGGCGGCTCGCTCGGCCCCTTCGTTGGCGACGGAGCGTGAGGAGGACCGGCCGTCGTCGTACGGCCGGGCTGAACGGACCTCGGTGTCGAACGCGTCTGCTCGGTCTTCGGGGCCGTCGCGGGCGGGGGCGGCTTCTCGGGGGAGACTTCCGGACGGGGAGTCGTCTCGGAAGGCGCAGGCGAGACCGGTGCCGGGGCGATGGTCGACAGGCCCGGCCCCGCGGGCTGCACCGGCGTGGAACCCTCGCCGCCGCGACCGCCGACGGCGATCGCGCCGACCACGATCACCGCGACCGTCGCCAGCGAACTCCCCGCCACCGCCAGCCGTTTGCGTCGTCGCCGGATCCGGCCACCCCGCTCGATGATGTCCGCCGCCCGGATACCCAGCGGGGGACCGCTCGCCCCGTGCGAAAGCACGCCTTTGATGTCCTCGTCCATCTCCTCACCTCCCATCGTCGTGCGCTCCGCTCAAGGCCAGTTCGCTGAAATGCGGTCCGAGCCGCTTGCGCAGGGTCGCCAGACCCCGCGCAGCCTGGCTCTTCACGTTGCCGGTGCTGCAGCCCAGCGCCGCGGCCGTCTCTTCGACGCCGAGATCTTCGAAGTAGCGCAGCACCAGTACGGCCCGTTGCTTCGGGGCGATGCCGGACAGCGCGTGCCTGACCAGCATCTCCTGTTCGGTGCCCCCTGCCTCGCTCGGGACGTCGGGAAGGGCGTCGGTGAGCTTCTCCCGTTTGCGCCACACGCGCCGGTGCTCGGAGAGGAACGTCCGCAGCACGATCTTGCGCGCGTAGCCGTCGAGCGCGTCGTGCCGGGAGAGCCTCGGCCAAGCCAGGTACAGCTTCAGCAGCGCGGCCTGGGTGATGTCCTCGGCCTGGTGCCAGTCGCCGCACAAGAGGTACGCGGTGGCACGCAGGCTGTGCGCGCGCTCGTCGAAGTACCGGGCGAACTCGCCGTCCCACGGCGAGCCCGTCCCGGTCTTCGACGAGCGGCTCAGCGACACCTAGTTACCGGCTCCTTCGACGATGGCGGGGAGGTGCAGATCCCCGGTCGGCCCGGCGGGAACGGCCTTGGGCACGCGGTGCTCACCCGGCTTCACGACGGCGGCGCCGGTCTTCGCCGGGGCCGGCGCCGGCGGGGCGGCGGTGGCGCGGGTCGGTTCGCCCGGTGCCACGGTGGGCGCCTTGGTCGGCGGCTGGGGCGCCTGAGTGGTCGTCGGCGACGGGGCGCTCTGATCGGCCGACGCCAGCGACGTGGTCGCGAAGGCGGCGCCGCCCGCCAGCAGCAGCGCGCCGAGGGAAAGAGCGATACGAGTACGCAAGAGTGTCTCCTCGATCCGGGCGCCGCTCATTGGCCGCGGCGCCTTACGTCGTTAGACATGCGTCCCGCTCGTTCTGGGGTTGCATCGAGTTTCGGAAGTTCGCGGAAGGTGCCAGTCAGCGCACGGCAACGAACACGAACGGCCGGAGACCGCGAAGGTCTCCGGCCGCCCGGTTCCATGGAAGTACTTCAGCTCGCGAGAGCGGACAGCTTGGTCCACTCGTCCCAGGAGTAGGTCCAGTCGCTGTAGTCGCGCGCGCGGTTGATCTTCACCGTGCTGCCCTCGATCTCGACGGGGTCGCCGACCAGGGCGCCGTCCATGTACGCCTTGGCGTTCGCCGGCGCCAGGTTCACGCACCCGTGCGAGATGTTCTTCTTGCCTTGCGCCCAGATCGAGGGCGCGTAGCCGTGGATGAACTCGCCGTTGGTCGAGAACCGCACCGCGGACGGCACGACGATGTTCTCGTAGTTGTAGCGCTCGTTGGTCATCGAGTACGTGTCGTGCTTGGACATCACCACGTGCGTGCCACTCGGCGTGACGCGGCCCGGATCGGCGTCGAGGCCGTAGCTGGCCGGGTAGTCCGCGATCTGCTGCCCGTCACGGACCACCACGAGCCGGTGGGTCTGAGTGTTGCCCTTGACGATCTGCGAGCGGCCGATCGTGAAGCTCGCCGAGCGGTCTTCCTTGCCGTACACGCCTTCGCCGATCTTGACGCCGTAGATCTTGGCGTTGAACTTCACCGTGGTGCCGGGCTGCCAGTAGGCCTTCGGCCGCCAGTGCACCGAGGTGTCGTCGTGGACCCAGGCCCAGGACCCCTCGGTCTTCGGCGTGGTCTCGACCGAGAGCGCCTTCTCGACCGACGCCTTGTCGGTGACCTTGCTCGGGAACGTCAGCGTGATCGGCATGGCGACGCCGTACGTCTGCCCGTCGAAGACGTTGATGTTCGCGCCCACCTGCTTGCGCGGCTTGACGGTGGTGAAGTTCCCGCCGATCTCGACGGGCTTGCCGTCGGTGCCGGTGGCCTTGCCGGACCACGTGTAGGCCTTGCCGTAGCCGAGCTGTTCGGTGGTGGACCAGCTCTTCTTGTCCTCGGACGGCTGACCCGCGACCTGCTTGCCGTCCGGATTGGTCAGCACGACCTGGTCGAGCGTGCCGTCGGCGACGCTGACCTTGATGGGCTGCCCCGGTGCGACGTCCTGCGCGCCCGCCGCGGGCTCGTACGTCAGTTTGGCGGGCGCGGGCGCCTTCCCGCCGGTGTCACTGCTGACCGGCCCGCCGCCGTCCGGCCCGCTGGCCGACACGGTCGGCTCGCTGCTGCACGCCCCCAGCGTCAGAACCGCCACCAACCCCAGTGCCGCGAACGCCGCCCGGCGGCGCGCGGTTTCCGTGAACCTCAAAGCTTCCCCTTTGCTCCCCTGTACACCGACCATGACGTCCGGACCGCCCCTTAAGTTGATCCCACCGAGAGTGATGCGAGTCACAATCGGGTGGATCGTAGTTCACGATCGGGGCATGGCCGACTTCGTTCCGTGTCCGGCGATGACCTGAGGTCGGCGTACGGCGAAAGGGTAGCGAGGGGGTCCGACAGAAGCCGGATCCGCGTACGACGTTCCGGTGACCTTGGTACTTGGGGGCGCCCAGAGTCCGATCACGGGCTTCAAATATGGCCAGATCCCGGTACGCTGCCATCAGGCCGTCGTTTTGCGTGTTCGTGGCTTCACACTCGCGGAACTTCTGACGCGAGCCATGAGCCGGTGACGCGCTCTTCGCTCGACTCGTTGGAACCGCCCGGGACGGTCTGGGTGTCGCTTCGGAGGCACTCGAAGCGGATGTGCAACGAGGAGTACAGCGGTGGCGCAAGGCACTGTGAAGTGGTTCAACGCGGAGAAGGGCTTCGGCTTCATCGCGCAGGATGGCGGCGAGGGCGACGTCTTCGTTCACTACTCGGAGATCGAGGGTCGCGGGTTCCGCACGCTCGAGGAGAACCAGCGAGTGGAGTTCGAGGTCGGTCAGGGCCAGAAGGGCCCGCAGGCCCAGAAGGTCCGCGCGATCTGAGTCCGCCCTTCAGGCGTTGCTCAGACTGATCAGAAAAGCCCCCGGCGATCGCCGGGGGCTTTTCTCTTGTCCGAAGGCTTCTTCTGTTGTGCTGTTCCGTTCCGGGGGACCGGGGTCAGCGGGGGACGGGCTGCTCCCACGCGTTGGCGTCGAAGCGGAATTCGTCGGTGTGGGCTTCCTCGTGGCGGCGCTGCTGGGCCGAGTTGGCCTGCGATTCCCACGAGAGGCGCTCGAGGATCCATTCCTGCGCCAGCGCCTGCGGCGACAGGTTGCGCTCGGCGGCGGCGTCCTTGAGCTGTTCGCAGGCGATGAGGTTCATGCGCAGCTGGAACACCTGCGCTTCACCGAAGCGCTTGCCGGTGCCGGTGCTTTCCGGGTCGTTCTCAGGGGCGAGGGCACGAAGGTAGCTGGTGAGCTCCGTGTCTTCGACGACCGCTTCGGCCTCCTTGGAGGCGGAGTTGCGGTGACGACCGGGGTTGACCGGCTTCAGGTTCGTGCGGCTGCCGCTACGACGGCTCAGGGAAGGAAGGGGCACCGGGCCACGATAACGGTTCGGTCTCGGCAAACCAACCACAGTGAGCCACGACACACCCATTATTTCGTCTCGAATGGCCCAACCCCGACAGGAAACCCTTTTCCCATGATCACAACCCGCAATCACAAGCGCCCCGGAAGAAATTCGATCAAGGTTCCCGGTCCTGGGCTGCCAACCGCCGCCACAAGGAACCTGGGGTCTGGGGGTGGCCCCCAGAAAACGGAGCGACCCCCGCGCCAGGGGGAGGAACGCGGGGGTCGGAGGGGATCTCCACAGGCGCTGACCGGGGGTGTGTCAGCAAATCGATTGTTGCACGGTTTGCTGAGAAGGGCGAGTGGGCGCGGGCAGAATTCCGGGCAGGGCGCCACCTGTGGTTCGCCTGGGGTTCATGTGGCGCGGCCGCATGCGCGATCGCTCTGCGTTGTGCGGAGCGTGGCGACAGGTTCACTCTCCGGGGGGCTGTGTGTCGCGGCCGGCTCTGGCTAGCCTCGCGGCCAAGCTGTTCGTTGGCCGTCTGGAGGAACCATGGGTGGGTCTGTGGAAGTTCGGCAGTTCCTCCTTCGGTACGAAGGTGCCGATGGGGGAAGCTCGACGACGTTGGCCGGTGGTCTGCCGGCGCAGCGCACGGGTCAGGGGGACGCGCAGCGCGTGTCCGACGACCAGGTGCGCCGTGCCCGGCTGGCGGTGGCCAATGGGGCGTTGGGTGTCGATGACTGTGTCCAGCTGCTGGACATGCTGGGGTTGACGCTGGACGAGGACGGGCAGGCGCCCGTCCAGCGCTGAGTTCGTTCACGGGGCCCTGCCGCGCGGGGGTGTGCCGCGCGGCAGGGCTTCGTTTCAGGTCCGGGCGGCGGCTCGGGCCTGATATCCTGAACTCGCCGCGTTCTCGCAGGTCCCAGCCCTGTGAACAACTAAGGGACCCCCTGTGCGGAAGCGGAAACGGGGGTGTCCTATAGTTATGTTCGCTCCCGGGGACACCGGAGAGCGCGGGTCGGTCGGTTCGCCGAAACCGAACCGGGCTCCCATCGTCCAGCGGCCTAGGACTCCGCCCTTTCAAGGCGGCAACGCGGGTTCGAATCCCGTTGGGAGTACGCAGTACAGTTACACCGCAGTATGCAAGGCCCTGTGGCGCAGTTGGTTAGCGCGTCGCCCTGTCACGGCGAAGGTCGCGGGTTCGAGTCCCGTCAGGGTCGCAAGATCGTTCGGCTCCTTGCCGGCGTTCCCGGCCAGGTAGCTCAGTTGGTACGAGCGTCCGCCTGAAAAGCGGAAGGTCGCCGGTTCGACCCCGGCCCTGGCCACCGCTCAACGAACCGCCTCGATGCACATCGAGGCGGTTTTTTCATGCCTGGGGCCGGGTCCGCGGCCCCGCGCGGTGGCGTCCGATGTCGCAGGAGCATCGGGCGCCACCGCGCGGTGCGGGCTTGGCGTTCTACTTACCGGTCTGCTGCTTGACCCAGTCGGAGAACGCGGTCACGTCGGTGTAGATGCCCGGCATCTCCGGGCAGCTCGCGGTCTGACCGCGGCTGGTGGCGCCGACCAGCGTCCACTTGTCACCCGACTTCACGACGGCAGGGCCGCCCGAGTCGCCGTAGCAGGCGCTCGCCTTGCCGCCCTGGTTGTCCATGCACAGCTCGGTCTGCGCGTCGTAGGCGCCGGAGCCGGAGCACCCGGAGTCTTCGGCGATCTTGGTGTCGAGCTGCTGGAGCACCACAGGGGCGGAACCGCAGCCGCGCGTGGGGCAGGTCAGCCCCCAGCCGATCTCCCGCACGTCGGTACCCGCCGCCGGCGACTGGCCGATCTCGATCGGCGCCGCCTCCGCCGGCTTGGTCAGGTGCACCAGGGCGATGTCGTACGGGCCGGAGCCGTCGTACTTCTCGTGGACCACGAACTTGTCCACCTCGGCGACCTCGCCGCCCTTGGTGTGGTCGGTGGTGTTGAGGCGGTACTGCCAGTTGGCGGGCTGCTCACCCTCGACGCAGTGCGCGGCGGTCACCAGCCACTCCGGTGAGATCAGGGACGCGCCGCAGTTGTGGTCACCGCTCTTGGTCTGCATGGACGCCATGAAGCTGTAGGTCTCGGTCGCGTCCACACCGCCCACGATCAGCGGCTGAACGCCCGAGGGCGGTTCGGCGGCGGAAGCCGGCATCGCCAACCCGAGCACGGCGGCCGCTCCGGTCAGCAGACCGGCGACGAGGGTACGAGTCCTCATCTGCTTTCTCCTTCCACGCCGGTGTGTTTCACCGGCTCACTCCGGAAGGGTGGCCAATCGTCACTCGTCCGTGAACTGACGAAAGTCGGGGGCCGTTGCCAGTTACCAGTTGGGGTAACGGTTTTCCGCGGCCAAGATCGACCTTGACTTCAAGTAAGGTCGAGGTGTCAATCTCGAAGCATGACAATCGCACCTGAGCAGGTCGACGAATGGACCATCGACACCCTCGACCTCGACGCGTACCTCGGCCGGATCGGCCAGGACCGCGCGAAGCCCTCCGCCGCCGCGTTGCGTGAGCTGGCGAAGGCGCACGTCCTGGCCGTCCCGTTCGAGAATGTCGACGTTGTTTTGGGGCAGCACAAGGGAATCGCGCTCGAAGACGTGATCGGCAAACTCGTCCACCGCCATCGTGGCGGCTACTGCTACGAGCACGGAAGCCTGTTCGCGGCGGCCGCGGAGCAGCTCGGCTACCCCGTACGCCGCCTGGTCGCGCGGGTGCAGCCGCAGAAGAACGGGCCGTACACGCATATGACGCTCGTGGTCGAGGCGGACGGCGTCCCGCATCTGGTCGACGTCGGATTCGGCGCCGGGATGCTGGTGCCGATGCCGCTGGCCGATGGCGCCGTGGTGGATCAGGCGGGCTGGCCGCACCGGCTCGTCGCCGACGGCGACTGGTGGCGCCTGCAGAAAAAGGAGGGCGACGACTGGACCGACCTGCACGCCTTCACACTCACACCGATGCACCGGATCGACTACGAGGTCTACCACCACTACACGTCGACGCATCCGCGGTCGCCGTTCACTGGGCAGCTGGTGGTCATGCGGCTGGAGGAAGGACTCAGCCGCAAACTGGTCGGTGAGGAGTTCATCGTCGAACGCCCGGACGGGACCAAGGAGACCACCACGGTCCCGCCCGAGCGGCTCGACGCGACACTGCGCGAGCTGGACGTCGTCCTCACCGAGGACGAGCTCGCGAAACTGCTGACGATCTATCCGGGCTGAGGCTCAGAGTTCGAATTCGGCGCGTTTGTCCTCGGGGACGAGGTCCTCGTACTCACGGTGCTTCGCGATGAACGAGCGCACGTACGGGCAGTAGGGCAGGACGGATCTGCCCTGCGACCGGACGTCGTCGAGCGCCGCGGTCACGAGCTTGCCGGCGAGACCCTGTCCCGCGAAGTCGTCCGAGATCTCGGTGTGCAGGAACAGGATCGCGTCCGGGCGGGTGCGGGTTTCCAGGAACCCGGCGATCTTCCCGTCCACGACGATGTCGTAGCGGTCTTTTCCGGCTTTGATCTCGACACTCATCCCACGGCTCCGAAAAGTTCGTCCGGCGGCGCGGGGCGACCGAGATGGAAGCCCTGCGCCTGGTCACAGCGCAGCTCACGCAGGATCGTGAGCTGCTTATCGTCTTCGACACCTTCGGCGACGACGATCAGGTCGACGGCGTGCGCCATCGCGATGATGCTCTTGACGATCGCCGCCGCGTCGCGCGATTCCGCGATACCGGTGACGAAGGTGCGGTCGATCTTGAGCGTATCCAAGGGGAGCCGTTGCAGCTGGGCGAGCGACGAGTAGCCGGTGCCGAAGTCGTCGATCGCCAGTGAGACACCGAGATCGCGCAACGACATCAGGACTTCGGCGGCCGCGGCCCGGTCTCGCATCAGCGCGCTCTCGGTGACCTCCAGGGTCAGCGCGTGCGGCGGGAGCCCGGTGGTCTTCAGCGCGTCCTGCACCCCGGCGACCAGATGCGGGTCGTCCAGCTGGCGGGCCGAGAGGTTCACCTTGAGGTTGAGGTCGATGCCGAGTTGCTCGCGCCGTCTGGCGATCTCGCGGGTGGTGGTGCGCAGGACGTACTTGCCGATCAGGTTGATCAGGTCGCTTTCCTCGGCCAGCGGGATGAACTCGGCGGGCGAGACGCTGCCGTGCGCCGGATGTTTCCAGCGCAGCAACGCCTCCACGGCGACCATCTCGCCGGATTCGATGTCCACGACCGGCTGGTACGCCGTCCAGAGTTCCTCGTTCTGCAGGGCGTCGCGCAGGTCCTGCTCCATGCGCAGCCGCCGTTGCATCCGCTCGCGCAGCTCGACGTCGAAGAACTCGTAGCGCGCCCGGCCGAGCGTTTTCGCTTGGTACATCGCGACATCCGCGTCGCGCAGGAGATCTTCGGCGGTCCGGGTGTCGTCGTTTGCGGCGGTGACGATGCCGATGCTGGCGTCGATGTGCAGCTGCCTGCCGTTGACGGTGATCGGTTCGGTCAGCGCTTCGCGCAGATGCTCGGCCAGCGCCTTGATCTCGTGCGGCTCGGTGATCTCCGCGGTCACGACGACGAATTCGTCGCCGCCGAGCCTGCCGACGAGATCGTTCTCTCCGATCCCCCGCCGCAGCCGTTCGCCCGCGATGCGGAGCACCTTGTCCCCGACCGAATGCCCGAGGGAATCGTTGATCACCTTGAACTTGTCGAGATCGATGAACAGCAGTGTGGTCAGCTCGGCGCGGCCCGCGCCGGACAGCGCCTCGGCGAGGCTGTCGAGCACCAGCGTCCGGTTCGCGAGTTCGGTGAGCGGGTCGTGCGTCGCCTCGTGGGCGAGCCGTTCGCCGATGGCGCGGCGTTCGGTGATGTCGGTGAACGAGGCGACCACAGCCTGGGCCGACGGGTCTTCCGGCGGCAGCAGCCGCGAGGTCAGCGAGATCCAGACGTCGTCGCCGGCGGGCCTGCGCAGCCGCAGCACGAGACCGGTCAGCGTGACCCCGGTGCGCCGGGTGATCACCGACGGCATCCGGGCGGGCGGGATCCGGCCCTGTTCGTCGTACAGCTCCAGCGTCACGCACGGGACGCCGATGAGGTCGTCGTGGTCGATGCCGATGATCCGGCACGCCGCCGGGTTGGCCGATTCGATGAGGCCGCCGGGGCCGATCACGACCACGCCTTCGTCGAGGGACGCGACCACTGTGCTGTAGTGCTGTTCGGCGCGCCGCCGGGCCGTTTCGTCGGCGCAGACCAGGACGAACCCGTCGTTCATCTCCGCGGCCGAGATGCGGATGGCCAAGGTCGAACCGTTGCGATGGCGGTGGGTCGTCTGCATGACGCCGCCCCTGCGCAGCACCGTTTCCGGATCCAGCTCGGCGCCGACGAGATCGCTGACCGTGCCGCCGATCGCCTCTCCGGCCGTCCAGCCGTAGACGTTCTCGGCGGCGGGGTTCCAGCTGGTCACCACGCCGGTGCCGCTGGTCGCGATGATCGCGTCGCTGACGTGGCTGATCAGTGCGGCCTGGTAGCGCAGGGTCGCTTCGGCGGCCTTCTGCGCGCTGATGTCGCGCATGATGACCTGGAACGCGGGCCTGCCCTCCCAGGTCGTGCGCACCGAAATGCTCTGGACCAGGTACTTCATGCCGTCGAGGCGGAGCATGACGGTGTCGGCGGGGTCGGTCGACGCGCCTTGGCGGTGAAGCGACGCGATCCTGTCCAGCAGGGCCGGGAGCGACTCGTCGGCGACGAAGTCCATGATCGGCCGCCCGATCAGCTCGGCGGTCGAAGACGCTCCGAGCGCGGTGACGGCCGCCCGGTTGACGTACGTGACAACGCCGGCTTCGTGGACACAGACCGCGTCCGGGCTGAGTTCCACCAAAAGCCGGTAACGGTCAGTGAGATCTTCGAGGGCTTGCCGGTTCTCGCGGACGTCGGTCACGTCGGTGGCGATGCCGAGCAGGCCCGTCGAGCCGTTGTCGTCACCGATCGTGCGCGCACGCAGCCGGACCCAGCGGACCTCGCCCGCCGGGTTCAGGAACGACTGCTCGAGTTCGAACTCGCGCCACGGCGGGGAAGTGCGGGTGCCGGAGGTCAGCGGGGCCACCAGATCGGCGAGCCTGGACTCTATCTCGGCTTCGGTGAGGACGCCTCCGCCCAGCAGGTTCTCGAGTCCTGGCAGCCAGGACAGGGTCTCGTGCTCGAAGTCGTACGACCAGATGGCGGCGTGGTCGCCCGCGAGGCCGAGATCGCCGACCGGCCCGTTTCCGAGCGGGGCGCCTGCCGGGCGACCGGAATTACCGGCTCCGGGCACGGCGAGGGCGTCAGCCTCCATGATCCGTCCGAACCCCCTCTTCCGGTGCTGGCACCGTCGATTACACCACCCGCGGGGGACGCTGTATACGCGAACCGAAGGTCCGTCACCGCCGATATGAGCGGAAGCGGATGAATACACGCTGTGTGACTGGCCTACGCTGGCGTGTTCCATCGGGTGAATAATTTTTGGTTAACTTCACCCATTCGGCGGTGAGTTGCGGTAAAACTACTCTTCGCTCGTTCCCGGTGCGAAAGGTTTCAGCTGGTGGATGACGACGACGTTTCGGTCGCCGACCTGCTTATTCGCGAGGGCTGGGACGACCACGAGGAGTCACGGGCAAAGTCACGCTGGAGAGTTATCGCGGTGGTGATCGCCGTGGTCGTCGCCTGCGGCGCGGCCGCTGTTCTCGTCGGGTTCGATGCGGACCCCGAACCGAATGCGGCGCCGAACCAGATGAGCGTCATCGAGATGCCGAAGCGGCCTTCGGAAAACGGGGGAGCGGGCGCGACGTCGGCGGTCCCGTCCACCGAGACGGTCGAAACCGGCATCGGGGAGCCTTCGTCGCGCCCCAGCCGGACGACGTCCAGCCGCCGCACGTCGAGTTCGGCCGCGTCGACGTCCGACTCCCCGGATCCCACCACGCCGACGTCATCGAACGGGCCCGCCGATCCGCCGAGGACGACCGGGTCCACCGTCGTTCCGCAGCCGCCCAACCCGACGCCGCCGCCGCCCTCGACGACGCCGACCGAAGAGTGCAACCTGTGGCCGAAGTGGCTGTTCTGCTAGGGCGCTCGCAGTAGATCCGGCTCCCGGCGTTTGCCGAGGTGGTTGAACAACAGGTTGAGGGTGAAGGCGACGATCGCGGCGACCGTGATCGGGCTGCCGCAGATGGTCTGAAGCCACGCCGGGAAGTGCTGGAAGAAGATCGAGTTCCCGAACCGGTTCGTGGCGAACGCGGGCAGCAGCCCGACCCCGACCGACACCGCGACGATGAAAGTGTTGTGGTTGCCCGAGAACTCCACCTTCTTCAGGTTCTGCACGCCGACCGCGGCGACCATCGCGAACATGACCACCGCGACCGCGCCGATCACCGGCTCCGGTACGGCCGCGACGAAGGCGCCGACCTTCGGCACCAGGCCCATCAGCACGAGCAGGCCACCCGCCATCGCGACTACCCATCGGCTGCGCACCCCGGTCATCTGCACGAGGCCGACGTTCTGCGCGAAAGCGGTGTCCGGGAACGAGTTCATCGTGCCGCCGAGGATGGCCGAGAGGCCGTCGGTGGCGAGACCCCGCGCGAGGTCGGAGTCCGTCGCCGGCCGTCCGGTGATCTCGCCGACAGCGACCAGGTCCGCGGTGGATTCGGTATAGGTCACCAGCATCACGACGCACATCGAGAGCACGGCCGCGATCGGGAAGGTCGGCGGGCCGAAGTGGAACGGTGACGCGAGGCCGAACCAGCCGGCGTCGGCGATGCCCTTGAAGCTCACCAAGCCCATCGGGATGGCCGCGACCAGGCCGATCAACAGCGCCAGCAGTGGGCCGATCTGGCTCGCGAACCCGCGCAGGACCCGGGTGAACAGGACGATCACCGCGATCACGCCGAACGCGAGCGCGATGTTGGCGGGCTTCGCGTAGTCCGGTGAACCGGTGTCGTGTCCGGCGATCAGGCCGACGCCCGGGCCGATGAGCGAAATGCCGATGACCATGAGCAGCGTGCCCGAGACGAGCGGCGGGAAGAATCGGATCATCTTCGCGAACGGTTTCGCGATGAGCAGGCCGAAGACACCCGACGCGATCATCGCGCCGTAGACGGCTTGCATGCCGTACTGGGACGCGATCATGATCATCGGGTTGACCACGGTGAACGTCGCGCCCGCCACCACCGGCAACCGGATGCCGAAGATCTTCCCGATCCCGACCGCCTGTATCAGCGTCGCGATGCCCGCGACCAGCAGATCCGCGTTGACCAGCAACGCGATCGTCGCCGCGTCCAGGTTCAGCGCGCTGCCCACGACGAGCGGGACGGCCACCGAGCCCGCGTACATGATCGTCATGTGCTGCAGGCCGAGCAAGGTCAGCTTCGGCAGCGGCGGGCAGGCGTCGACCGGGTGGACCTCTGGCCTGCTCATGGAGCCCCCTTCTCAGTGCGGTAACAAGCAGTGGACTCGCCGGGCATGACCGTAGCGCGTCCGCCGCGTGAGGATCATGTTGCGAAGGGGCGGTGTTGAATGGACATCGGGTACAACGGAAGGAGCGCCGATGGAGACCGTCCTCGTCGTAGGGGCCGGGCAGAGCGGGTTCGGAGTGGCGACCTCGCTGCGGGACAAGGGGTTCGACGGCCGGGTGGTGCTGATCGGTGACGAACCCGGCCTCCCGTATCAGCGGCCTCCGCTTTCGAAGGGCTACCTCGCCGGGACCGCGGGCGACGCCCAGTTGCGTTTGCGGCCTGAGGACTTCTTCGCGGAGAAGGACATCGAGCTGATCCCCGGCCGTGTCGCATCGGTGGATCGCGATGACACGAAGGTGGTACTCGAGGACGGGAGTGCCCATGAGTACGACCATCTCGTCCTCGCGACGGGCGCGGACAACCGTGTCCTGCCGGTTCCCGGTTCCACTTTGGACGGTGTGTTCACCCTGCGAACCAAGGACGACGCCGATGTGTTGCGTGCCGCGCTGGAAAGCGCGGAGAACGTGGTGGTGGTCGGAGGCGGGTTCATCGGGCTCGAATTCGCCGCGCACGCCGGACGGCCCGTGACGATCGTGGAGGCGCAGGACAGGCTGCTGGCCCGTGTCGCGACTTCCGAGGTCTCGGCGTACTTCGCGGCTCTGCACGAAGGGGCCGGGCACACCATCCTGATCGGCACGGGGGTCGCCGCGTTGCACGGTGACGGCAGGGTGGCCGAGGTGGAACTGAGCGACGGCAGCCGTCTGCTCGCCGACCTGGTGCTGGTCGGGGTCGGGGTGGTGCCGCGGACACGACTGGCCGAAGAGGCGGGGCTCGCCGTGGCGAACGGTGTCGTCGTCGACGAGCACCTGCGCACGAGCGACCCGAAGATCTCGGCGGTGGGGGACTGCGCGAACTTCCCGTGTGTCCAGGCGGGGACGGCGACCCGGCTGGAGTCGGTGCAGAACGCCGTCGACCAGGCGCGGGCCGTCGCGGCCGTCATCGTCGGCGAACCCGCGCCCTACGAGAGCCTGCCGTGGTTCTGGACCGACCAGCTCGGCGCGAAACTGCAGATCGCCGGGCTGTTGACCGGCGCGGACAAGACCGTCGTGACCGGGGATCGGGAGGGCGGGAAGTTCTCGGTGCTGTCGTTCCGCGACGGCGTGCTCGTCGGGGTCGAGTCGGTGAACCGGCCGCCGGACCACATCGCCGCGCGTCGCCTGTTCGCCGCGGATCCGGAACCACGGTTCGAGACGCTGGAGGCCGACGGCTTCGACCTCAAGGCCGCCTTTGCGTCAACCCGTGGTTGACGATGGCTGATCGTCAACCTAAAGTTGACGATATGACGAATCCGGTCCGGCTCGACGACCTCATCTCCCATATCAAGCAGCAGCATCTCGACGGAGACGTGCTCGGCCAGTTGTCCGACGCGGTCTTCCTCGGCGAGCACCTCGGCGAAGTGGCCGACCATCTGATCGGTCACTTCGTCGACCAGGCACGACGTTCCGGCGCGTCCTGGACCGAAATCGGCAAGAACATGGGTGTGTCCAAGCAGGCAGCCCAGAAGCGCTTCGTCGACTCCAGCGGCTCTTCGCTGGAAGACCTGGTGAAGGTGTTCAGCCGCTACACCGATCGCGCGCGGCACGTCGTCGTCGCGTCACGGGACGCGGCGGTCTCGGCGAGGAGCCCGCAGATCGAGCCCGTGCATCTGGTTCTCGGTCTGCTCTCGGAACCGGCCGCGCTCGCCGCCGGGGCGATCGTGGCACAGAACGTGACTCTCGAGGCCGTCCGTGAGGCCGCGGAGGCCAGGCTGCCGGAACCCGCCGACGAACCGGCGGAGGCGGCGAAGATGGCGTTCGGCGCGCAGGCCAAGAAGGCGCTGGAACTGACCATGCGGGAGTCGCTGCGGCTCGGGCACAACTACATCGGCACCGAGCACATCCTGCTGGCTCTGTTCGAACTCGGCGACGACCTGCTGACCGGGCTCGGGCTCACGAAGGAGAAGACCGAGGCGGTGATTTCGCGGGCGCTGGCGGAGATAGTCGCGGCGCGCGGGGAATGACGCGGATCGCGCTCACCGTCCTGGTGTTCGTCGCCCTTGTCCTGTTGGCCGCGTGATGGCCCCCTGGCAGTCGGGGGCCATCACGGGACTCTGTCAGGCCGAGGCCTCGGGGCGGCCGTCGGCTGCCCAGGCGGTGTGGAACGAACCTTCGCGGTCGACGCGGCGGTACGTGTGGGCACCGAAGTAGTCCCGCTGCCCCTGCACCAGCGCGGCGGGGAGCCGCTCCGCGCGCAGACCGTCGTAGTAGGCGAGCGCGGTCGAGAAGCCCGGGGTCGGGATGCCGAGCCGCACCGCCGTGGAGATCACCGAACGCCAAGAGTCCTGGGCGTCCTCGACGGCCTTGCGGAAGCCACCTGAAGTCAGCAGCGTCGGCAGCGCGGGCTCTTCGGCGTACGCGGCCGTGATGTCGTTCAGGAACTTCGCGCGGATGATGCAGCCCCCGCGCCAGATCGACGCGACCTTGCCGAGATCGATGTCCCAGCCGTATTCGGCACCGCCCGCCTGGATCTGGTTGAAGCCCTGGGCGTACGCCACCACCTTCGACGCGTACAGCGCCTGCTCGACGTCGTCCGCGAAGGTGTCCAGAGCGGACCCCGTCAGCGGAGCGCGCGCGGGACCACCGAGTCCGCGGGAGGCCTCGCGCAGGTTCGACGAGCCGGACAGCGAACGCGCGAAGACGGCTTCGGCGATGCCGCTGATCGGCACGCCCAGGTCCAGTCCGATTTGGACGGTCCAGCGGCCGGTGCCCTTCTGCTCCGCCTGGTCCGCCACGATGTCGACGAACGGTTTGCCGGAGGCTGCGTCGGTGTGGGCCAGTACCTGCGAGGTGATCTCGATCAGGTACGAGTCCAGCCGCCCCGCGTTCCAGGTGCGGAACACCTCGGCGATCTCGGCCGGGGAGTAGCCGCCGGCGCCGCGCAGGAGATCGAACGACTCGGCGATCAGCTGCATGTCGGCGTACTCGATGCCGTTGTGCACCATCTTCACGAAATGCCCGGCGCCGTCCGCGCCCACGTGCGTGCAGCACGGTTCGCCGTCGACCTTCGCCGAGATGTCCTCGAACAGCGGCCCGAGCGACTGGTACGACTCCTTGGACCCGCCCGGCATGATGCTCGGCCCGTGCAGCGCGCCCTCCTCGCCGCCGGACACACCGGTGCCGACGAAGTGGATGCCCTTCTCGCGCAGCGCGGCCTCGCGGCGACGGGTGTCCGCGAAGTGCGCGTTGCCCGCGTCGACGATCACGTCGCCCTTCTCGAGGAGCGGGACGAACTCGTCGATCACGGCGTCCGTCGGCGCACCTGCCTTGACCATGATCACGACCTGGCGCGGCCGCTCCAGCGCGTCGACGAACTCCTGCGCCGAATACGCCGGGATGAAGTCGCCTTCGTCGCCGAACTGCTCGACCAGTTCCTTCGTCCGCTGCTCGGAACGGTTGTGCAGGGCCACCGTGTGCCCGTGCCTCGCGAGGTTCCTGGCCAGGTTGCGGCCCATGACCGCCAGGCCGGTGACCCCGATGCTCGCCTTCTTGCTCATCCGCACCCTTCCGCTTCGATTCCCGTGCCGAGCCTATCCCCGTCGAGGGATACGGCGCCGGGGCGAGAAGGGATCAACCGGGAGTTGTCCACAACCGGGCCTGGCTGTGGACAACTCGCCTTACGCGCCCCGGCCCGCCCCCTCTCGCCGGTACGCTGGGTTCGGGGTCGCCCCCCAGGGACGGGTGGGGGCTGCGTGTGGGGGCTGCGTGTGGGGCTTTCAAGACATCGGGTGCGGGTGCCCTGGGGAGGGCACGGGTGCCGGGAGGGTTGCTGTGGCTTTCGCAACAGCGGCGGCACCGTCAGCGGACAGGCGGCGGGGCCGTCAGGAGAAGCACCGGATCGGGGCGCCGTTGAAGGTGACCATGTCCGCCAGCGCGGCACCCAGGTCGATCGGCGCGCCCCACTCGAGACCGTCCAGTTCGGCATACGCCCGGTGCAGGTTCGCCGGCAGCCGCTCCTGTTCGGACAGTGCCGCGTAGGGCCCCAGATCCGCATCGCGAGCGGCCTGAAGCGGTGTCAACCCGGCGGCCTTCCCGTACGAAGCGAGTTTTTGCAGGAAGCCCAGGTATCCGTCGACGACGTCGATCGCTTCGGGGCCGCACACCGGCCCGTGGCCCGGCACGATCGTCTCCGGTTCCAGCTCGCGAACCAGGTCCAGCGCCTTCCGCCAACCGGCCGGTGAGCCCATCAAAGCGAACGGACTGCCGCCGTTGAAGATCAGGTCGCCGACGAACAGCACCCGCCGTTCCGGCAGCCAGACGAGGACGTCGTTGGTGGTGTGCGCGGCATGTCCGGGGTGGATCAGCTCCAGCCGGACGTCGCCGGCGTGCACGGTCAGCCGGTCGTCGAACAGCACCTCGGGCGGCCGCAGCTCCAGATGGCCCCAGTCGTTGCCGGTGAACGAGTTCTCGTAGGTGTTGATCCCGGTCGCGACCATCACTTCGCGCGTCTTCCGGTGCCCGACGATCGTTGCGCCGGTCGCCAGGTGGTTGCCGTTCGTATGGTCGCCGTGGTGATGCGTGTTGACCACGGTGGTCACCGGCGCCCCGCCCACCGACTCCGCCGTCGCCAGCAGCGCCCTGGTACGCCGTTCGGTGGAACAGGTGTCGATCACCACCGTGTGATCGCCCGCGGCGACGATCCCGCAGTTGTTGATCCACCACGAGCCGTCCGGCTGGACGTACCCGAAGACACCATCGGTGACTTGCCTGGCGAAGGGGGATTGGTCCACTCGGTCACTATGCCCGACCGGCGTGCCCGAAATGTGACGAGATCGATCCGCCACCAGGGTGACGTACCAGGTGACTGGTGTTTTCGGGCGTTTCCTGGAACGCTGCGCAATGTCATCATCGAACCCCTCAAGGTGAAGTACCCTGGGTGGGTTCGAGTATTCGCGCGCAGGACCGCGGGCAGCCGCGGTCCTGGTTATGTGGTCCGGGAGAGCAAGGCGATGGCCAGCACCGTCACCTCGCGCCGGAAGCAGCTCGGGAACGAGCTCCGGCATGCCCGCAACGCCGCGCGGATGACACAGCAGCAGGTCGCCGAGGTTCTCGGCTGCACCCAGGGCAAGGTCAACAAGATCGAGTCCGGTGCCGTCGGGGTCAAGCTCGGGGATGTGCGATCCATGCTGAACGCGTTCGGGATCAACGGCGACGAGGCCGACACGTTGATGAACCTGGCCCGCGCCGCGGCCGGGCAGCGCGGCCACTGGTCCGGCTACCGATCCGTGGTGCCGCACTGGTTCCGCACCTTCACCGACCTCGAACCCGCGGCCGCGGAGATCCTCACCTGGCACGGCGAGCGCATCCCCGGCCCGTTGCAGTCCGAGCACTACATGCTCAAGCAGTTCACCGAAGCGGGCGCCACCGACGTGACCTCACTGGTCCGCAACCGGCTGGACCGCAAGGCCGTCTTCGAACAGCAGCAGCCGCCCTACTACCGGTTCATCATCAGCGAAGGCGCCTTGCGCCGCGCTCCCGGCGGCTCCGCCCCGGCGGTGATGCTGGATCAGGTCGAGCATCTGCTGGCGCTGGACAGGCATCCGCGCGTGTATGTGCACGTGTTGCCGTTCGGCGCGCGGCTCGCCGCGGTGCCCAACGACTTCACCATCATGCGTTTTCCCGATCGCACCAGGGATTTCGTCTACATCGAACATTCCGCGGGCGGGTTGTACCTCGACGACGTCAAGGACTTCAACATCTTCGTCGACTCTTGGGACCGGCTGCGCGGCGCCGCGCTGGAGCGTCAGGAGACCCGGCAGTTCCTCAAGGAACTCGCCGAGCTGTACAGAACCCAGATGCAATCCTGAGATGGACCCGCGATTCCTGCCCGACGGCGTGGATCTCGAGCGGCCCAACGCCGCCCGGATCTACGACTGGGCGCTCGGCGGAACCGCGAACTGGGCGGTGGACAGGGAATTCGGCGAACAGCTGGTCAAGACCTTCCCGCTCATCCGCTCGCTCGCCAGGGCCAACCGCGCCTACCTCGGCCGCGCGGTGCGGCATTGCGCCGAGCATGGGGTGAACCAGTTCCTCGACCTCGGGTCCGGCGTGCCGACGGTCGGCAACGTCCACGAGATCGCCGACGACGTCGACGGCGACAGCCGGTGCGTGTACGTCGACAACGAACCGGTCGCCGTGGCGCACGCCAGGATCCTGCTGGAGAAGAACGGGAATCCCGCCAGGCACGCGGTGCTCGGCGGCGACCTGCGCGACGCGGACGACATCTGGGAACGCGCCATCGACACCGGCGTGCTCGATCCGGCGAAACCGGTGGCCCTGCTCACCGTCGCGGTCCTGCATTTCGTGCCGGACCCCGGGCTCCCCGACGTCATCGCGCGATACCGGCGCCTGCTGCCCGCGGGCTCCTTCTATGTCCTGTCCCACGTCACTATGTCCGGCGTGGAAGGTGACGAGCTGGACCAGGTCCAGCGCGTCGTGAAGCAGTACGAGCAGTCGAGCACGCCCGCGTCCTTTCGCGACAAGGGAGAGATCCTCGGTTTCTTCGGCGATTTCGACCTCGTGGCACCGGGTCTGGTCCCGGTCGGCGCATGGCGGCTGGACGACCCCCACTCGCCTGCGCTTAACTGCGCCATCGGCGGGGTCGCCCGCAAACCCGGTTTCTGACGAGGTGTGACGGTATGACGACGCAGCAGGACCCCGAAGTTCCCGAAGGTGTCGATCTCGAACGGCCCAACGTGGCCAGGGTGTACGACTGGTTCCTCGGCGGTTCGGCCAACTGGGCCATCGACCGCGAGTTCGGCACGCAGGTGCTGAAGCAGTTCCCGGAGGTCAAGACGTTCGCCCGCGTCGGCCGCGACTTCCTCGGCCGCGGCGTGGGTTACCTGGCCCGTCAGGGGATCACGCAGTTCCTCGACATCGGCTCAGGCGTGCCCACCGTCGGCAACGTCCACCAGATCGCGAGCGCGATCAACCCCGATTCGCGGGTCGTGTACGTGGACATCGAGCCGGTCGCCGTCGCGCATTCCCAGCTGCTGCTGGAACGGGAGGGGTTGCTCGGGCGGCACGCGGTCCTGCAGGGCGACGTGCGGGATCCCGCCGACATCTGGAAACGCGCCCTCGAGACCGGGGTGATCGACCCGCGGCAGCCGATCGGGCTGGTGCTGGTCGGCCTGCTGTACTTCCTCGGCCCGGAGGAGCCCGTGCACGAGATGGTCCAGCGGTACCTCGATTTCCTGCCGTCGGGTTCGTACTTCCTGTCCTCGCATCTGACCGAGGACGGCGTCACCCGCAAGGAAGGCGACAACCGGGAGAACGTCCAGGAGCTGTACAAGAAGACGAGCGCGCCGTTCCATCTGCGGTCCCGCGCGGAATTCGCCGCGTTCTTCGACGGGCTGGAGATGGTGGAGCCGGGCATCGACTGGATGGCCACCTGGCATCTCGACGAAGCGGATTCCCGGGCGAGCGACCGGTTCGCGGACGACCCGACCTTCACCGGCGGACTCGGCGGGCTGGGCCGCAAGCCCTGAGTGTCTGTAGGTGAACCCGCGTCCGCGATCGACGTCGGCAGGACGTGACCTGGTCTTTCAGGTTACGAAGGTGGTGAAGGGCGCCCTGCCACCGCGATAGCGGGGCCTTCGGCCGGGCGGGTTCACGTCTATGGCCACTTTCCGGACGAAACCTCAGCTCCGCCAACAGGCCCTGAGCGGTCAGGCCCGGCCGGTCAGATGCCCGATCAGGGGCGTCAGCTCGAACTGACCTTCGAGCGGCCGGCCGGTCCTGATCAGGTCTCGGTGCGCGCCGGGCGCGTCGACTTCGGAGTTCCACGGCGGCTGTTTGCGCAGCGGGGCCTGGATGAGGCTGAACCCGAACCGCTGACGCAGTTCGAGCCCGATGGTGCGGTGGTGCTTCGCCGAGGCCAGGCGTTCGTCCTCACGGCGGAACAGCAGCGTGGTGAGACGGACGGCCATGGCGGTCACACCCCCCGGCTCGGACGCGGCAACCGCGCCTGGTCGGCCGAACCGGCGAGGCCGAGGCAACGCTCACAGGGCATCCCCGAACCGACGGGTACCCATTCCAAGTGGTCGTACGGCATCGCGGCGCCGCAGCGGGCGTGCAGGAACTCGGGGTGCGAACCCCCGGTGTGCAAATCGAAGAGATGCGCGGAGCGGCGGCTTTCGCCCGCCGTCCCGGCCATGAGCCTGCCGACGGCGAGTACCGTCGCCGGCATGGTGTCCTGAATGATCACGCTGATCCTCCCCCACGAGGTCGGCGGTGGGTGGTCATGCGCCGCGGGGTGGGTGTCCCCGCCGGTCACCTGCCGTCGGTGGCCTGCCGGAACGGCGAAACTCCCTGCTGACGCACCCGGTGACGTCCGTCGCCGGGATGTCCGCGTACTGCGAGCGAATCACCAACAACCGAGCCCCGGCCGCTGCGATTAATCCTACTCCTGGAATAATCTTCATGTCGAGGGTGGGCGGAGTTGATCACCCACTTGGCCGTGCGGGATAGTCCCGTTGAGGCAGGGAGAAGCCGGGACGGTGACGGTTCGCGCAGGTCGCGGCCCGCACCCCCGACCGACGTTCGGAGGTACGACCAATGGCCGATTATCCATCGGCGGTGGATTACGATCCGACCACGGCCGTGTCGCTGTTCGACGACTCCGCGTGGGAGAAATCCTTCGCGAGTGAGCCCAACGGGGGGAACTGCGTCGAGGTCAATCTCGGCAGGGAAGGCCTGGTGGGGGTCCGTGACACCAAGCTGGCCCAAAGTCCCGTCTTCGTCTTCGATTCCGGTGAGTGGAACGCCTTCCTCGAGGCGGTCAAGGCCGGACAGTTCGATTTGAGCCCATGACGAAAGGCTCGCGTGCCCATCGGGACACGCGAGCCATCCGACCTTCGGTCACTTCGAGTCACACCGTGGCGGGGAGCCCGTTCCCGCGCAGCCTGGATTTCGTTCTGCGCCAGGCGACGGCGATCAGGACGGCGAGGACGATCAGCGGGATCAGGCTGATCGACCAGCTCACCGCCATCGGCGGACCCGGCTGTTCGAGCACCGCCAGATCCCGCAGTTCTCCCGTGCCCTTGCCCGCGGGGCCCTCGATCTCGAACCGGAACGTCCACGAGCCCTGTGTCTGCAGGGCACGGATGTCCAGCCCCCACACCTCCAGTTTCCGCGGATGCTTCGCGAGCGGCTGCGGACGCCCCAGCCGCCCGGTCTCCGGATTGACGAACGCGAGCGTCCCCGACTTGCCGGCGATCCCGTCGTCCGGGATGAACGTGAAGTCCAGCGATTGCATGGCGCGCAAGGGCCACGTGCTGAATCCGACCGTCATCCCGTACGGACCGACCTGGACCCGTTCGGTGTGGACGATGTTCACCGGTTCGTAGGCGTTCGCCGTGGGCGTGGTCGCGAACAGCAGACCGATCACCGCCGCCAGGGCCAGCAGTGTCTTACGCATGCGCGTTGTCCCCCTTCGCCGGGGCCAGCAGCCCCAGCATCCCGCCGAAACGCCACCCGGCGAACCCGCCGAGCAGCCCGGCCACCGCGCCGGCGGCGGCCGTCGCGAACACGACCGCCCACGGCATCCGGTCGGCGCCGTAGACGATCGCGTTCTGGATCGGCATGCTCGCGCCGACCAGGAGGCCGCCGATCGCGCCCGCCGGCACCGAAACGCGGCCCGCGGACCAGCCGCGTCGCGAAAGCAGATATACCGCCTCGAGCACGGCCGCGATGGGCAGCAGCGCCATCGGCATCATCGAGGGCATCGCGGGAACGCCGTCGATGTAGTCGCGCATGGGCAGACCGACGGCTCCCGCGTACGCCTCCGCGGCCCAGGGCGAGAACCACCACGTGATCGCCTGGATGACCGCCAGTGCCGCGGCGACCCGGACCGCGCCGCCGGGCCGTGCCCAGAATCCGGCGCCCGCCGAGACCAGCAGCACCGAAAGCAGCGCGATGCCGACGGAGACGACGTCGAGCCCGTCGACGTCGATCTGCTGCAGTCCCAGCACGGTCACCGTGCTGAACGCGATCAGCACACCGAGGCTGCCGACCACGCCGACGGTGCCCCAGCGGTGTTCCCGAGCGGCCGCGAACACCATGACCGTGCCGATGATGCTCAGCGTGATCGACAGCAGCAGCCCGATGTGCGGCGGCGAGTCGATCACCGCGTCGAAGCCGTAGAGGCCGTGCCACCACTGGTCCCACAGGCCGTACAGCAGGAACATCGCCGCGCCCGCACCGGTCACCAGGTAGCCGGCCGGTGCGGCGAAGACCTTGCCGAAGACATTGATCGCGCGGCCGCCGACCCTGGCATCGACCGGGCGGCCTGCCCGGCGCGCCGCCGTGGTCATCAGCACGACCGCGAGGCTCGCGAGCCCGGAGATCGCGCTGCCCGAATACAGGAACAGGTGCGGCATCGTGAAGAAAGTGTCCGGACCGACATCGCCGTGCCATTGGATGTCCCAGGTCAGCCCGATCAGCGAGATCACCGATCCGGCCAGCACCGTGCCCGCCGGTACGAGACCGGTGCGTTCACTTCGCGCCACCGAGACGGCCCTCGCTCCTCCCGCGGTGAGTTCCATACCCCCGACCTCTCTCTTTACTTGACCAGCAAAGGAAAAACGTGCTGCGTGGCGCCGGACGGCCCGCGCAGTGAAACGGTGATCTCCCATTGCCCCGACATCGGCAGCAGGACGTCGCCGGTGCGGAACCGGCCAGGCCCCTCCGCGATCGCGGGCGAAGGGGCGAGCGCGTGCCCCATCTGCGGCATCACGGGTTCGAGGGTGACGACGTCCGGCGTGGCGCCCGTGACGGTCAGCGCGAAGACATTCTCGCCTTGGTGCGGATCTTCGACCGACAGCTGCACCGTGTACGGGCCCTGTGTCGAGCGCTGGACCTGCGCGCCGCCGCTGCTCGGCCAGACCAGCCAGGCCACGATCGCCACCACGAGCACCGAGACGACGGAAATCAGCAGGACGGGCTTGCGTCTGTCCACGGTGGAACTCATTGCGGTACCCCTTCCTGCGGGACCTCGATCTGCAGGGGCACGGTCAGCACCGTGTAGTCGCGTTCGGCCTGCAACCAGATCCGGTACTTGCCGGGCGCGGAGAAGGTGTAGGTGAACGGGACGTCGGGCCCGTACGCGGCGACGGTCTCATCCGGCTTCCCCGGCATACCAGGGGATTGCGGGATCATCGAGTGCACATGGGCCCAGGTCGGCGCGGCAGCGGCATCCGCGCCGACCCGGCTGTCGTCGGTGATCGGGCCGACGACGATCAGGTGGCCGAGCATCCCCAGCCAGGGTTGAAGATCCGCTTTGCCGAACCGCGCGGTGATCGTGGTCGGCTTTCCCGGTTTGACCTCGACGTCGACCAGGTTTCCTTGCACGACTCGCTTTCCTGCTCCGGCGGGAACGGGTTCGGCGGCGGAATCCTTTCCGGCCGCGACATCCAGCGTGGTGCGGGCCAGTTGCACGCCGCCGCCTCGCCGGGCGAGTTCCGCGGCGACGGCGTAGGTCCCGGCCTCGGGCGGGGTGAACTTCACCCGGTAGTCACCGGGGCCGACCCGCACCGGATGCAGATGCCACAGCCTGCCTGTCGGCGAGATGACGACGAGATGGATCAAGGCGTTGTCGTGCACCAAAAGGTCGTCGACGGGGCGGCCGGTCGCGCCGTCGGCGACGGCGATCCGGACCTCGGCGAGACCGCCGGATCGCGCGTTCGGCGAGTGCGCGGCCAGATTCACCGGCGGCCGGGAGAAGTCCACAGTGGACATCTGCGCGTTCGCATACGGGTCCCGGATGTTGTCGATCGTCGGGTCCAGCGCGGTACCGGGCGCGGGCGGCGGCGGGGTGGACGCGGAGAGCATCGCGCCGGTGATCGCGACCGCGAGCGCGGCGACCATCCCGCCGGCGGGGATCAGCGCGAGCTGTGGCCGCTTGCCCCGCAGCGCGACGACGAGGCCGAGCACCAGGAACACGCCCGCGGCGACAAAACCGCCGAAGGTGGCCTTCTCCCACGGCGGGATGACCCTGGCCGGGACGATGAACGGGATCGACGCGGTGTCCGTCCCGTCGTCGAGGCCGAGCTCCCACGGCCCCGGCTGGTCCACCCGCAGCTGCGCCGCGTGGGCGCCGGGTTTCCCGTCCAGGCGGATCGTGGTTTCGGAAAACGTCGTCCCGGCGGCCGACGCGCGCAGTTTCAGTGTTCCCGGCGCGCTTCCGGTGTGCGTGACGACGTCGACGTGCAGCGGCCCGGGCGCGATGTCCATCCGCCGCAGGATGACCGTGAGATCGCGGGTGCCGAGCGTCTGCGCGACTTGGACGTCCGCGCCGCTCGACACGCCGTCCGCCTGGGCCGTGCCGCCCAGCAGAAAGGACGCCAGCGCGCAGAGCGCGAGTACACGGGCGATGACCAACAGCGTCGTGCGCCGCCCCCTCGGTGAATTCCCCATCCCGGTTGAAGTTAACGACGATGGTCCGGGAAAACGTCACGGTGCGGGGTGAACCGGGGTCCCCCGTAAAGGGGACGGCGTCCCTTACTCCGGTGGGGCAGGGCAGGGGGAATTCCCCCAGGTGACCCGGCCCCCAATACGGAACTCGCGTGCTTGACCCCGGAACTCGCGTGCTTGGAGCCGGAACTCGCGAGTTCCGGCTCCAAGCACGCGAGTTACGTCCCGAAGCACGCGAGTCACGTGTTCCCGCCCAGGTACCGGTAGGCGCGTGGATGCGCCCGGAACCAGACATTGAGCCTGCCGATCCGTCGCACGAGCGAAGACCGCAACGGCACCGGCACCAGCCCGCCGGCCAGCCGCACCACCGTGCGGAACCGGTCGAACCGGCGCTGGTCCCGGTCCGTCCACTGTAGACCGAGGCGATCCCGCAGCGCGGGCGGCAGCGTGGCGCGGATGACGAACATCTGCCCTTGGTGTTGCCGCCGCTGCAAGCGCACCCACCGATTGTCGGGCAGCCATCGCCACGGTTTCTTCACCGTGCGGATCGTTTCGAACAACGTCGAGATCGTCTCGTTCGGGCCGAAACCGTCGATCATTTCCGCGTAGTACCGCTCGAATTCCGGCCACGTCGGCGGCATGTCCTGCTCGCGCAGACCGAGGAGCCGTCCGACGTCGCACATCTGCGCGTAGTACTCGTCCAGTTCGGACGGGGTCATCGGGGTGCCGTAGAACCGTTGTGTGTCAACGGGAACCATGACGAGCGTGGCGTGCACCCAGGCGTACGCGCGCGGGTTGAGCGCGCTGTAACGGTGACCGTCGTCGACGCCGGTGAACGACCGGTGCAGCTCGCGCAGCCGGTCCGCCTCGTAGCGCGCGCCCTCGGGGCCGCCGTAGATGTAGATGGACAGCGACGCGGCCGTGCGCATGAGCCGGGTCCACGGATCTTCGACGTAGTCGGAATGATCCCGCACCCCGGCCGCGACGACCGGATGCGCGACTTGCAGCACCAGCACCTGGCCCGCCAGCAGCCCGGCCCGGAAGTCGCCGAAGTACCGCCACGCCGCCGTCCCCTTGACGATCGGCGGACCGCTCATGACGCGCCGCGGACGAGCATCATCAACGACTGCGCCACCCCGACGCCGTCGTCGCCCGTGGCCAGCCTGCGCAACTGGAGGCCGGCGATCAGCGCGACGACCGGGCCGGTCAGCCGCTCGGGGGACGGCACGCCGAGCGTTTTCAGGATCACCAGCGCCAGCTCGTCGTAGGCGGCGAAACACCGGGCGGCCGCGTCCTGGAGCCCGGGGTCGCGCGCGGCTTGCAGGTACAGCTCGTGCGCGCCGAGTTCGTCGGTGCCGAAGGGCAGCTGCGCGATGACCTGCTCCACCACCGACGCGGCCTGCTCGACACTCAAGCCCTGTTCGCGGTACGCGTCTACGAACCCGGTCAGCTTCGTGGTCTCTTCTTCGACGAACAGCAGCATCGCCTCGCGCAGCAACGCCGTCTGGCTGGGGAAATGGTAGGTCAGCGTGCCGAGCGAGACCTCGGCCTGCCGGGCGATCCGGCGGTTGGTCAGCCCGCCGACGCCCTGTTCCCCGACCACCTTGAGCGCGGCGTGGAGAATGGCTTCGCGGGTGTTCACCAAGCGGTCTCGGGTTTGCGGTCCTGCCACCGTTCGACCTCTTCCAGTTGCGCGGCCAGCGAGATCAGCCGTTCCTCGGCGTGCGAGGGGCCGAGCAGTTGCCCGCCGAGCGGCAGTCCTTCCCGGCTCAGTCCGGCGGGGACATTGACGCCCGGCCAGCCCAGCACGTTCCACGGCCAAGCGTAGGGGCACGCGGCGATCATGGCCTGGTCGGTCTGCCAGCCGGAGAGCGCGTCGAAGCTGCCGATCCGCGGTGGCGGCGTGGCCGTGGTCGGCGTGAGGACGACGTCCACCCGGCCGAACACCGAGCCGATCTGCCGTTGCAGCGATGGTTCCGTGGCGCGGGCGAGCCGCAGCGCCGGTCCGGCCAGCACCGAGCCCTGGCGGGCGTTGGCGCGCGTGCGCGGGTCGAGCCGCGCCTGGTCCGGCACGCGACGGGACCAGTCGCGCACGCCGACGAGCGAACGCGGCAGGAAGGTGAGGCCGATCAGCCGGTAGTCGGGTTCGATCTCGACGATCTCGTGGCCGAGTTCGGCGAACCGCTCCGCGAGCCGGACGACGGCCGCGTGCGCTTGCGGATCGAGCCGGGTTTTCGTTGCCGTGAAAGGGATCCTGGTGGAGAGCCCGATTCGCAGGCGGCCCGGTTCACGGCGGGCGGCCGCCTGGAACGCGGTGCCGGTCCCGGCGGCGACGTCGAGCAGCAGGGCCGCGTCGGCGACGGTGCGCGCGAGCGGGCCGACCACGGTCAGCCCGTGGAAGAGTTCGCGTTCGGTCGGGACGCGGCCGCGCTGCGGTTTGATCCCGACCAGATCGGTCCACGCGGCCGGGATCCGGATCGACCCGGCCCCGTCGGAACCCAGCGCGGCGGCGATCACCCCCGACGCGATGGCCGCCGCCGCGCCGCCGGAGGAACCGCCCGGGGTGCGCTCGGTGTCCCACGGATTGCGGGTCGCGCCGAACGCCGGGCCTTCGGTGAACGGCCACTGGCCGAGTTCCGGGGTGTTGGTCTTGCCGATGAGCACCGCGCCCGCCTCGCGGAGCGCGGCGACAGGCGGGGAGTCCGCCGTCGCGGCGGCGAAGTCGCCTTCGCAGCCGAACGCCGTCGGCAGGCCGGTGACGTCGAGGTCGTCCTTGATGGCGGTGGGGACGCCGAGCAGGGGAGCGGTCTCGCCGGCGGCGAGACGTCGGTCGGCTTCCTCCGCCTCGCGAAGGGCTTCTTCGGCGCGAAGGCATTTGAAGGCGTTGAGAACGGGCTGACTCGCTTCGGCCCGCTCCAGCGCTTGACGGGTGAGTTCGACGGAAGTGACCGCGCCACTGGCGAGCAGCGAGGCCTGTTCGGCCAGGCCGGTGAACGCGAGGTCCGGTTTCGAGGTGGTCATGATTCCCCCTGCGCGTCTCGTTCGTTCAAACGAACGATACCACCGGGTAGCTTCGGTGTGGTTACGTGACTTTCATGAACTTCGATCGCTTCCCCCGCGTCGACCTCGGCGGCTACCCCACGCCGCTGCATCCCGCACCGCGGCTGGGCGAGGCCCTCGGCCTGCCGAACCTGCTGCTCAAACGGGATGACGTGCATCCGCTCGGGGTGGGTGGGAACAAACTGCGCAAACTCGAGTTCCTGCTCGGCGCGGCGATCGAAAAGGGCGCCGACACGGTGATCACGTTCGGCGCGCTTCAGACCAACCACGGCCGCCAGACCGCCGCGGCCTGCGCGAAGCTCGGATTGCGATGCGAGCTCGTGCTGACGGCGAAGGTCCCCCGCGAAGGCGACGCGTACGAACGGTCCGGCAACGTCTCCCTCGATCATCTCTTCGGTGCGAACGTGCACATCTGCCGCGACGGCGAGGAGACCGGCAGGACCTACGAGCGGCTGATCACCGAGGCCGCGGCCGAGGGCCGCGAGGTGGCCACGTTCCCGGTCGGCGGTTCCGACGGCGTCGGGGCGCTCGGGTACGTCGCGGCCGCGCGGGAGATCGCCGGGCAGCTCGGTGAGCTGGGCATCACCAAGGCGCGGCTGGTCGCCCCGCACGCCAGTGGCGGGACCTCCGCCGGGCTCATCGTCGGAACGGCGGACATCGATTGGCTGACGCTGGACATCGCCTGCGTCAGCCATCCGGTCGACGAGGCCCTCGACAACCTGGCCGACCTCACCATCGCGGCCTCCGTGCTGCTCGGGAGCGAGCCGCCGTCACTCGACGGCCTGCGCATCGACGACCGCACGATCGGTCCCGGTTATGGGATCCCGACCGCCGGGACGTGGGACGCGGTGCGGCTTTTCGGCCGCACGGAAGGGATCGCGCTCGATCCCGTGTACACCGGCAAAGTGGGCGCCGCGCTGATCGAGTGGGCCGCCGAAGGCCATTTCGCGCCCGGCGAGCACGTTGTCTTCCTGCACACGGGCGGTCTGCCCGGCCTCTACGGTTACGCCCCCGAATTCGCCGACGCGGTGCGCCGCTGACGCGACCTTCAGCATCCCGGCGATCAGGATCACGTGCGCCACCAGCGAAACCCGCTGCATGACGCCGACCGGCGCGATGTCGGTCAGTGTCATGAAGAACGGGATGTCGGACAGGCGCACGAAGATGAAGCTGAGCCCGAAGACGATCAACCCGGCGGCGCTTCCCCACGCCAGGCGGCCGACCAGCTTGGCCGCGGGCGTGCCGCGCAGGTTGTCGCGCAGGGTGAACCCGGCGGCGGGCAGGCTGAGGAACGCGATGAGGCAGGCGTACAGGTGGATCTCGCCGCTGACCGGATCGGGGAATTCGGGGTAGCTCGCCGGGAAGATCGCGGCCGCCGCCAGCCCGAGTGACCACAGCACGAACAGCAGTTTCGTGGTGCGGCTGAGCGGGATCCCGGCCGCGGCCAGCGCGCCGAGCGCGGTGAGCGAGCCGATGGACAGGGAGAG
Organism: Amycolatopsis sp. NPDC043889; assembly: GCF_056435645.1. Lineage (NCBI taxonomy): Bacteria > Bacillati > Actinomycetota > Actinomycetes > Pseudonocardiales > Pseudonocardiaceae > Amycolatopsis > Amycolatopsis sp. NPDC043889. The sequence goes on along the minus strand of NZ_JBWKEC010000001.1, from coordinate 25,088 downwards.
CACGCTGGCGCCGAGCATGCCCGTGCCGCGATCGACGTAGGCGTAGCTGGACAGCGTGTCGAACACCGGATCGCGTGAGCTGATCAGGTGGAGCACGACCATGGTGAACAGTGCCCAGCCGATGGCCGCGCCCGACGCGATCAGCCAGGGCTTGGTCCGCGATCTCTCCCCAGGGAACGTCATGCGTCCAGCGTGCTCGCGCGGGCGCGGATTTCCGATCCGGGAAGCCCCCGGTTTTACCCTGGGGCTACCCCGAAGTCGACGAGTACCAGTAGCTGGTCATCGTGCCTTTTCGCGCGGGGCCAGCGCTCGCCGTCCGGGTCCTGTTTCTCCGCCGTGCGCACCGCGTCGAGGACGGCGTCCGGGCCACGCTCCCGGCTGATGGCGAGCACCTCGGGCCAGTCGAACAGGTCGTATTCGTCGACACCGATCGCGACGCCGTCCGTCGCCAGCAGCAGGGCGTCGACCTCCGAGCGCGGCCAGCTGCGGCGGATGGCTTCCGCGGCCGCCTTCGGTTCCGCCTCGGCGACCCAGAAGCCGCCCGGAGCGTTGCGTTTCGCGCGGACGTCGGCGCCGGTGCGGAGCTGGCCGCGTTCGCGCAGCGAGACGAGCCTGTCGTCGGTCAGCGGGTCGGTGCCGGAAGGCCCGAAGGCGATGATCGGGCTGTCCGCGAGTACCAGCCCGTCGACGGTGTCGTCCGTCCAGCGCGCGATCGCGACCGTGCTCGACGGCGATCGTCCCGGTTCGAGGCCCTCGCGGTGGGCGACGTCGGCGATCGACTCGGCCAGCAGCACCGCGAGATCGGCCTGGGGTTCCGCGCTCAAGGCCCGCGACAGGCTGTGCACGAGCAGACTCGCGTACCAGCCGCCGGACGGCAGATCCGGCCGCGGTGCGGTCGCCCCGTCGAGCACCACCACGGCGTTGCCGAGTACGGCGACATGGTCTTCGGTCGGGCGCGTCGCTCCGTCCGCGCCTACTCCGTCCCTTTCCGCCACTGCGATTTCGACCATGACCCGACCCTAACTGTCAACCGAGGTTGACGCGGACGAGATGTCAACGTAGGTTGACGTCATGACCGAAGCGACAGATCTGGCCGCGCGAGCCGGCGACCGCGATCCCCGCGTGGGATTGCGCGCCGTCGCCGCCTTGCGCCGGCTGTTGGAACAACTCGAAGCCGTGCAGGTCCGCAGCGCGCGGGTGCACGGCTGGTCCTGGCAGGAGATCGCGGCCGAGCTGGGGGTCAGCAGGCAAGCGGTGCACAAGAAGTACGGGAGGCACTGATGTTCGAACGCTTCACCACCGAAGCCCGCGAAGTCGTCGTCGGCGCCCAGCGCGTCGCGTCGGACGAGGTGTCCGGGAACGTCGACCCGCTGCATCTGCTGACGTCCCTCGCCCGGCACACCGGCGTGCTCACCGCACTGGGCTGCCCGGCGGACGAACTGGCCGACGACCTCCGCCGCGTCCGGCGGCGGGGCGGGATGAGCGACGCCGATGTCGAAGCCCTGAGCGGGTTCGGCATCGACGTCGAGCACATCGTCGAGCGGGTCGAGCAGCGCCACGGCCCCGGCGCGCTGACCGGTGGCCGTCGTGTGGGGCGCGGTCATCGGCCGTTCACGCCGGAGGCGAAGAAGGTACTGGAGAAGAGCCTTCGCGAAGCCATCGATGTCGGCAGCAAGCGCATCGAAGGCGAGCATCTGCTGCTCGCGCTGACCGCTGTCCCCGGTGTCGCGGCCGACGTGCTCGCGCAGCGGGGCATCGACTACCTCGCCGTCCGGCGGCTGCTTGAGCAACGGGAGGCCAGCTGAGGAGCGCCGCCGGCTCACGCGAGTCCCGGCGAGCGGCTAGCCGGCGGAGCGCTCTCGCCAGATGACGTACGGCAGGAAAGCCTGCGTCAGCGGTCCGATCGCGAGCGCGTAGAGGACCGTGCCGACACCCACGGTGCCGCCGAGCAGCCAGCCGGCGACCAGGACGGTGATCTCGATGAGCGTCCGGACGAGGCGGATCGACTTGCCCGTCCGGGCCGAGAGGCCGGTCATCAGCCCGTCGCGCGGGCCGGGGCCGAGTCGCGCGCCGACGTAGATCGCGGCGGCGAGGCCGTTGAACACGACCCCGGCGACGAGGTTGAAGATCTGCCAGCCGAGCACGTCCTGGTCCGGCAGGAAGACCCGCACGAGGTCGACGGTGAGCGAGATGACCACGACGTTGGCCGCGGTGCCGATACCGGGCCGCTGCCGCAGCGGGATCCACAGCAGCAGCACCAGGACCGAAGCGATCGCGGTGACCGTGCCGAACGAGAGACCGGTGATCTTCATCAGCCCTTCGTGGAGCACGTCCCACGGGTCAAGGCCGAGTCCCGACCTGGTCAGCATGGCCATACTGCCGCCGTAGAGGGCGAGTCCGCCGACGAGCTGGATCGAGCGTCGGGTGGTGTCCTGGGAGATGCCGACGGGCCTGAGGTCGAGTTTGAGTGCCACGGGTCCACCATCAGGGGTAAGTGGCTACCTTGACCATGACCAATCTGAAAGAATTGGCCTTATGGAACCGCTGATTCCGCTGACTGGACGCGTTTCAGGCACAAAATTGGCCCTTTTGCTGGGAAGTTGGCGGCAGAGTGGTTCTCGACACGGTGCCGCGGATCTCGCGGCGGCCGTCGAGCTGCTGGTCCTCGACGGCAGGCTCCCGCTCGGCACGAAGCTCCCGGCCGAACGGGAACTCGCCGACGCGCTGGAGGTCAGCCGCACGCTGATCGGCGCCGCGCTGGACAAGCTGCGGGCCGACGGCCTGGTCGCCAGCCGTCGCGGTGCGGGCTCGTGGATCGCTTCTCCCGGCGGCCGGGGCCGGGACGCGATCCTGCCGACCGGCGAGGACCTCATCGACCTCGCCCAGGCCTGCCCGCCCGCTGTCGCCGGCCTGGTCCCGGCCGTGGACGCCGCGCGGAAGGCGCTGGTCGACCACCTCGGCGAGAACGGCTACCAGGTGCGCGGCCTGCGGGTCCTGCGTGAGCGGATCGCCCGCCGCTACACCGAACGCGGGCTGACGACCAACGCCGATCAGGTGATGGTCACCAACGGCGCGCATCACGCGTTCGTGCAGGTGCTGCGGATGCTGGCCGGTCCGGGCGACCGGGTGCTGGTCGAGCAGCCGACGTACCCGAACTCGCTGGAGGCCATCGGCGCCGCGCACGCCATCCCGGTGCCGGTGCCCCTGGATCCGGCCACCGGCTGGGACATCGTCGGGATCGAGGCCGCCTTGCGGCAATCCTCGCCGAGGCTCGCGTATTTCGTCGCGGACTTCCAGAACCCGACCGGCCTGCGCATGGACGCGGACAGCCGTCAGCGCCTCGCGGCCGCGCTGAACCGCGCCCGGACCCCGGCGATCGTCGACGAGACGCTGGTCGAGCTGGACCTCGAAGGCGATCCGGCCGACGGGCCGCCGCCGCTGGGCGCGTACCTGGGCGACCTCGGCATCACGATCGGCTCGGCGTCCAAATCGCATTGGGCGGGCCTGCGGCTCGGCTGGATCCGCGCTTCCGAGGACGTCATCGGCAGGCTGATCGCGGCCCGGTTCGCCGTCGACCTGGGGTCGCCGGTCTTCGAGCAACTCGTCCTCGCCGAACTGCTCGACGACGGCGGGGCCGCGCTGGCGCACCGCCGTCAGGAGACGCTGGCGCTGCGGGACGCGTTGACCGGGGCACTGAACTGGTACTGCCCCGAGTGGACGTTCACCGTACCGCGCGGCGGGCTTTCGCTGTGGTGCCGTCTGCCGGAGCCGATGAGCACGCGGCTGGCCGTCGCCGCGGCGGGGCACGGAGTGCAGGTGGCGCCGGGCTCGCGGTTCGGTGTCCACGGTGGACTGGAGCGCTGGCTGCGGCTGCCGTACGCGCTTCCGGCCGAACGGCTTTTCGAGGCCGTGCGGCGGCTGGGCACGGCCGCCGCTTCGGTGGCCGCGACCCCCGCCACGGCCGCCCCGGCCACCGTCCAGGTCACCTGACTCTCCGCATTTCGTCCTCTGAATGCGGTACTTGCACGCGCAACTACCGCATTCAGAGGACGAAACGCGGGGCTGGAAACGGAAATAGCCGGTGCGCCGGCGGGGCGGCCGATGCTCCAGGGAGGGCATCGGCGCCGCGCGACCAGCGCACCGGCTATCCGGCCCGCCCCAAGGCCGAAACCTTGGGACGGGCACCGCGGCGGTTACCCGGCACAGCCCCTCGACGTGCCGGGAACCGCCCGCGGTTCAGGCGGGCTTCGAGCTTGACCGGCTCCTGCTCGGCGCGGTGAGCAGAAGCCCCCGAAGTCCACCCGGTGCTGGTCCCGGCGCCGCAGGGGCAGCGCGGCGCCGGGGCCGGGATCCGAACCGGCCGGGCGCGGTCGGCCGTTCGGGAAGACAAAGGGGATGCCTGAACGAGGGCAGGCGGAAAGCGGCTTGTGCCAGAGGAATCAGCGGACGTCGAAACCCGAAGTTGATCTTGGTTTGGACGAGGTTCTCCCCGGCGACCTGGTCAGGTCAGTCGGGGGAGGTGGCGGGAAGCGCGGCTTCCCTGCCGGTGCGCTCGCCTTCGTGGTCGCAGCCGGTGCCGATGAGCTTCAGCTGCGTGGCGGGCATGCCGGAGTCGAGCACGGCGAGCGGCCCGCGGCCGCCGCCGGTGTTGTCGTGCCCCGGCTGGGCGGTCGTCGTGGGCGCGATCGGAGCCACCGGGGAGTTCGGCAGGCCACCGCCGCCGCCGCTCGAGCCGCCGCCGTCCGGGGACGCGTGCGTGTCGGATTCGGCGGGCGCGGGCGGAGCGGGCTTGGCGTCGGTCTTGACCTGGACGGGCAGGGTGACGCGGTGGTTCTGGCTTGCCGTCGCCGGAGCGGGACTCTCGACGGGAACGACCGGGCGCGGGGCCGGAGTGGCAGGCGCGGGCACCTTCTCCGTGACGGCCTTGGCCGGGACGGCGATGGTGACCGAGCCGCTCGCCGACTCGCCGGAGCCGCCGCCGAAGACGGGGTCGAGCATGTCGCCGGTGCCCGGCAGGATCACCGGGGCGCCCGTGCCACAGCACGGTTCCGGCGTGATGATCGGCGCGACTACCTGGTCGCCGATTCCGTCGACGACCCCGCCGACGGTGTGGACGACGCCGCCGACCGTGTTCGTGACGACATTCAGCACGCCGCCGATGAGGCCGCCCAGTAAGCCATTGGACGCCTGGGTCTCTGCGGTTTTCGTGGCCGGTTCCGAAGAAGTACCCGCCTCTTCCTCCACAGTGGCCTCAGGCTCCTCGTGCACGACGGGAGCGGGCTCTTCCTGGGAGGATTCAGCGGTCTCAGTGGGTTTCGCGGTCTCGGTCGCGGTGGGGTCCGAAGTGGACTCCTGGGGAGTGGTCGTTTTCCCGGACCCGGTTTCGTCCGCGGGCTGGACCACGGAGGTCTCCGGCGTCACGGGTGCCTGTTCGTCGGCTGAAGCCGGGGTGCTCAGCACGGCGCCGAGGATCCAGCCGGTGAGCACAAGCCCGCCCGCGAAAAGGATTCGCTTCGGGGCGGTGAGGCCGCCACGGCGCACGACTGCCGTACCACTCACAGCAATCACCACCGTCCGCGCCTGAAACCCACGTTTCCCGCGTGAGTTCGATCTTGCTTGGGGTCTCTTCCGGCCAGGTCGCAGTTCCCCCGGGGCTGCACCAGTTTTAGCACCGGAGGGGAGTGTTTCACTTCAGCCGCCGTCGATCCAGCCCGTTAGGCGGAACGACGCAACCGGCTCCGGTGCCTGGAGTACCGGAGTTGATCACTCTCGGTATGTGCCCGGCGGCCATCCGGTGAGAGGTGGAACTACTCAAATCCTCGGTGACCTGACCTTTTCCGGATCCCTGCTGCGGTGCGTGCCGTCGAAGTCGCGTTCGGTGAGCGGCTCGGCGGACGCGAGCCGCCGGGAGGGAAGGGTCCGGGATGTGGGACGTGAACGCGCTGTCGGCGGCGGTGCTCAGGACGCTGAAGGCGTATCGGCTGAGCGAAGCCGACGCCAGGGACGTCTGTCAGGACGCGTGGCTGGAACTGCTTCGTGCGCCTGGCGCACTACGCGACGAAGCGAAGCTCGGTGCTTGGCTGACGACCACCGCGCGGCGCCGCGCGCTCCGGATGATCACCAGGACCAGGCGCGAAACGCCGCGCCCGCTGCCCGACGAGGAGACGACCCCGGAGGCCGAGGTCGTCCGTGCCGAACGTGATCGCGCGCTCTGGGCGGCGGTCGATCGCCTGCCGGACTCGCATCGGCGGATGATGCGGCTCCTCGCGTACCGGCCGGAGCTGTCCTACGCCCAGCTCGCGGGTGAGCTGGACATCAGTCCGGCCAGTGTGGGCAGGCTGCGAAGACGGTGTCTGGACCGGCTCAGACGGACGCTCGAAAAGAGCGGCTGGGCGTGAACATCGGACGAGTCACCGAAGTTTGCGCAATCGGGTGACCGCTTCGTCGATGACCTCGTTGCGTTTGCAGAACGCGAAACGCAGGAGGTGTTTCCACTCTTCCGGGTGATCGGTGAACACCTTTACGGGCACGGCCGCCACGCCCACCCGTTCGGGGAGCTCCCAGGCCAGTTCCGCGGCGTCGTCGAACCCGAGCGGCCGGACGTCGACGCAGACGAAGTACGTCCCGGCGGTCGGCCGGACCGCGAACCCGGCTTCCGCGAGCCCCGCCGAGAGCCGGTCCCGCTTGTCCTGGAGGCTCGTACGCAGGTCTTCGGCCCACGGCAGTTCGTGGTCCAGCGCGTGGGCGACGGCAGGCTGGAACGGGCCGCCCGAGACGAAGGTGATGAACTGCTTCGCCGCCTTCACCGCCGCGACCAGTTCGGGGCTCGCGCAGACCCAGCCGATCTTCCAGCCGGTGCAGTTGAACGTCTTGCCCGCGCTGGAGATCGAGACGGTCCGGTCGCGCATACCGGGAAAGGTCGCCAGCGGCAGGTGCTCGGCGTCGTCGAAGACCAGGTGCTCGTACACCTCGTCGGTGATCGCGATCAGATCGTGCGTCACGCAGAGCGCGGCGACGGCTTCCAGCTCGGCGCGGGTGAACACCGTGCCGGTCGGGTTGTGCGGCGAGTTGATCAGGATCGCCCTGGTCCGGTCGGTCACCGCGGCGCGCAGGCCCTCGATGTCCAGCGCGAACCGGCCGTCGCGTTCCACCAGGCCGACGACACGCCGCTCCGCGCCCGCCATGGCGACCGCGGCCGCGTACGAGTCGTAGTAGGGCTCGATGACGATGACCTCGTCACCCGCCTGCGTCAGCGCGATCAGCGACGCCGCGATGGCCTCGGTGGCGCCTGCGGTGACCAGGATCTCCGTGTCCGGGTCGTACGCGGTGCCGTACCGCAGCCGGTGCCGCGCGATCGCCGCGCGCAGTTCGGGACGCCCCGGTCCCGGCGGATACTGGTTCGCACCCCCGAACAGCGCGTTCTTGGCGGCGTCGAGCATTCCGGCGGGCCCGTCGGTGTCGGGGAAACCCTGGCCGAGGTTGACGGCTTCGTGACGGACGGCCAGTGCCGTCATCTCCGCGAAGATGGTCGACGTGAAGGGCTGGAGGCGGGGTACGAGGACAGGTTCGCGCACGATCAGCCATCCTCACGGACAATGGCGGTGTGGAGCAACTGACGCCCGCCAAGGTGACCCCAGCCGATCCGCCCGGTGGAACCGCCGCCGAGGAGGAGAAGCGCCGCGGCCTGCGCAAGATGAAGATGGTCGCGCTGTCGTTCCTGCTCGGCGCGACGGTGATCTTCCTGCTGACCAGCTGGGCCGAAGCCGCGGGCTGGCCGGCCTGGGTCGGCTACGTCCGCGCCGCCGCCGAAGCCGGGATGGTCGGCGCGCTCGCCGACTGGTTCGCGGTGACGGCGCTGTTCCGGCATCCGCTGCGGATCAAGATCCCGCACACCGCGATCATCCCGAACAAGAAGGACGCCCTTGGCAGCAGCCTCGGTGACTTCGTCGGCTCGAACTTCCTGTCCGAGTCCGTGATCCGCGAGAAGCTGAGCCGGGTCGCAGTCTCGAAGCGGCTCGGCGGCTGGCTTTCGCAGCCCGCCAACGCGGAGCGGGTGACGTCGGAGCTGGCCACCGTCGTGCGGGCGGCGGTCAAGGTGCTCCGCGACGAAGACGTCCAGGCGATCATGGAACAGGCCGTGGTCAAGCGGATCGTGGACAAGCCGTGGGGTCCTCCGCTCGGCAAGATCCTGGCCGGCGTGTTCGCCGACGGGGCGCACCACAAGCTGGTGGACCTGATGTGCGACCGCGCCTACGAATGGGTGCGGGACAACCACACGACGATGCTGCGCGTGGTCTCGGACCGGGCGCCGAGCTGGTCGCCGAAGTTCGTCGACGAGATGCTCGCGGACAAGGTCTACGGCGAGGTGCTGTCGTTCGTCTGGGCGGTGAAGACCGACGTCAACCACCCCATGCGGCTGGCGCTGGACAAGTTCCTCGGCGAGTTCGCCCAGGACCTGCAGACCGACCCCGAGGTGATGGCGCGCGCCGAGCAGGTCAAGTCCCAGATGCTGGGGCACGACGAGGTGCAGAAGCTGATCGGCTCGGCGTGGGCGACGGCGAAGGAGATGCTGCTCAACGCCGCCGAGGACCCGTCGAGCGAACTGCGGCGCCGTGTGCGCACCGGCCTCGAGACCCTCGGCGGGCGGCTGGTCTCCGACGACCACATCCGGTCCAAAGTGGACACCTGGGTGGAGGGCGCGGCGGCCTACGTGGTCACGCACTACTCCAAGGAGATCACCACGATCATCACCGACACCGTGGAGCGCTGGGACGCCGAGGAGACCTCGCGCAAGATCGAACTCCAGGTCGGCCGGGATCTGCAGTTCATCCGGATCAACGGCACGGTGGTCGGCGCGCTCGCCGGGCTGGTCATCTACGCGGTCGCGCAGCTGCTTTTCTGAGCCGCCGCGCTTATACCACACTCCGGAGGCCTCACTGGGAGTTGTCCACAGGAAGTGGAGTCATCCCCAGGGTTATCCACAGCTTTTCACGTTTTTGGCCTAACGGTGTGCACAACCCCTGGGGGTAACTCGGGGGTGGGTGACACCAGAAGTTGTGGTCGCGCGTCCCCGGCGGGTCACGACGCTTGCCGGATCTCGCGTGCTTGAAGCCGGATCTCGCGTGCTTGGAGCCGTGACGCCCCCAAGCACGCGAGATCCGCCGTTCAGGTCGAGATGTCCGCCGTCCGCGCCCGCCAGGCCCGCGCCTTCTCCCGGTTCCCGCAGGCCCGCATCGAGCACCACGTCCTCGACCGGTTCCGCGATTCGTCGTAGAACGCCCACAGGCAGTCGTCCGCCGGGCAGATCTTGAGCCGGATCCATTCGCCGAGCACGGTCAGCCGGGTCGACGCCGCCATCACCGCCTCGCAGACCGTTTCCGAGACCAGTAGCGGGCCTTCCGGGCCGAGGACGATCTCCGCCGGCGCGCGCAGGCCGGGCCGTGGGAGCCGCGGGTCGCCGATCGCGGCGCGCAGCGCGTCCCGGGTTTCGCGCGCGGCCGCGGGGGTATCCGCGCGAAGCCGGTGATCCCGGGCCCAGTGCTGCCAGGACTCCAGATCGTCCAGGAGGTCGGTGCCGCGTTCGACGTTCACCGTGTTCAGAAACTCGACCACCAGGGACGCGTCGGTGTTCACCTCGCCCAGTGTACGGGCGAGACCGGTTGTCATCGGCTCCGATAACCTTCATACTCATTTCACTGGTTACTCGATCCTTCTGGAGGCTGAACCATGGGTGCGGTACCGACCTTCGGCGCGGTGGCCCTCGACTGCCCGGACCCGGTCGCGCTGGCGGAGTTCTACCGCGAGCTGCTCGACTGGAAGGCGGCCGAAGTCGCCGAAGACGGCCATTGGGTGACTCTGCGGAACCCGGAGGGCGGCGCTCGGTTCTCGTTCCAGCGCGTGCCCGACTACCGGCCGCCCGCATGGCCGTCCGCCGAGAACCCGCAGCAGGCCCACGTCGACCTCGACGTCGCCGACATGGAGGCCGCCCACGAGCGAGCGCTGGCCATCGGCGCGAAGCTGCTCGACGACTCCCCGGAGACCTTTCGCGTGTACGCGGATCCGGCCGGGCACCCGTTTTGCCTGTGCGCCTGCTGACCTCGGACGAGAAAGATGCGTAATCTCTGATACGTGATTTGTCCGAAGTGTCAGAACGTCATGAAGACCGTCGACAAGAACGGCATCCACATCGACCAGTGCCAGGGGTGCCGCGGCATCTTCCTGGACAGGGGTGAGCTGGAAGCCATCGCCGGTGCCGAGAACTCGTACTACGGTGGCGGGCACCAGCCGCCCCCGCCGTACCAGGGAGGTGGACACGCGCCGGCTCCGCACTACGGACGGCCGGACTCCCCGCGGCCCCATCGCGGCGGCTACGCGGACTCGCCGAAGGGCTACCGGGGTGGTTACGCCGACTCGCCCAAGGGTTACCGCGGCGGCTACGCGGACTCGCCGCACGGCTATGGCCACAAGCGTCGTAAGGGCGGCTTCCTCGAGGGCCTCTTCGACTGACCGTGGTCCTCGATCTCAAGATCTGCCCGGCCTGCGGTGATCGCGCCGAACGGCCACGAGTCGAGAACGGGCTGCTGGTGTGCGCGGTATGCGCGCACCAGTGGCCGTTCCGGCGCCTTCCGCTGTTCGCGCTGACCGGGCCGAGCGGCGCCGGCAAGTCGACGGTCGGGCCGCGGCTCGCGGAACGACTCGGCGATCTCGCGCTCGTGGTCGAGCAGGACGTGTTGTGGACCGGGGCGTTACGGGACGACGTCCCCGGCCATCCCGCGTTCCGCTCGACCTGGCTGCGGATGGCGGCGATGCTGCACCAGAACGGGCGGCCGGTCGTGCTCTGCGGCACCGTCGCGCCGCCCGAGTTCGAGCGGCTGCCCGAGCGCGTCTTCTTCTCCGGCATCCACTACCTGGCCCTCGTCAGCGAGCCCGACGCCCTGCGCAAGCGTTTGCTGGCGCGGCCCGCCTGGCGCGAGTGGGACGATGAGCGGGTCGAGGAGATGCTGGAGTTCAACGAGTGGCTGCAAGCGGAAGCGCCCTCGATGGATCCGCCGGTCGAGTTGTTCGACACCACCCGCATCCCGGTGGACGACGCCGTCGACCACGTCGAGAAGTGGGTGCGAGGCCTGCTTTCAGGGACGCAACGGCCAAGTGCGGCCGTCGGGTGAATCCAGCCAGATCACCTGGTCCTCGCCGTCGAGGCTGAGCCCGAACCGGTCCCGCCCCGGCTCGCCGAGGCCGAGCCAGTCCTCGTGCGCCACTTCGACGATCTCCCACAGCCGCCGCGGGCCACCTTCGGCCACTTCGAACTCGCTGCCCCGCTGCCGATGGCGCATCCATGAGCCGTCCGGATGGACCAGCGTGGTGCTCTGGCCCGTCCGCGCGGCCGTCACGCCCGGAAGGTGGAGCCCGGCGAAGAACTCGAAGCGGCTGCGGCCTTCGGTGAGCACGCCCATCGGCAGCCGGGTCGGCCGCCAGGAGACATCACCTTCGAGCGCCTTCGACGGCTTGAAGCGGTGCGCGCGCAGCGGCATGAAGCGACCGTCACGGGCGAGCACCCGCCCGTGTCCCGTCGCGCCTTCGCCCGCGACGATCCGGACGAGTCCGCCGCCGATCGGCCGGTGCAGCGTGGTGACGATCAGCCCGCCCGGCATCGTCTGCGCCAGCCACGCGGGCGGGATCGACGACACCGAGCACGTGCACAGCACCCGGTCGTAGAGCACGCCCGCCGGGAAGCCATCGGCGCCGTCGGCCGCCGCGCACGAGGGCGCGTACCCGATCTCCGCCAGGCGTTTGCGCGCGGCGTCGACCAGTTCCGGGTCGATGTCCACTGTGTACACGAGCCCGGAACCGAGCCGATGGCACAGCAGGGCGGTGTTGTAACCGGTGCCCGTGCCGATCTCCAGTACGCGATGCCCGTCGGCGACCCGGAGCTCTTCGAGCATGATCGCCATGATCGACGGCTGGCTGGACGAACTCGTCGGCGTTCCGGGCTGGGCGCCGAGATAGCGCGCCCGTTCCCAGAGCCCGGAGTCGTCGTCGAGCTGGACGACCAGTACGTCGGGGGAGTACACGCGCCGGAGCCACTCGTCGTCGCCGCTTTCGACCGCGGCCCAGCCGTTCGCCGCCGGGACGAAGAACCGCGGCAGGAAGACGTGTCTCGGCACGGAGCGGAACGCGGTCATCCAGCGCGCGTCGTGCAGCACGCCCTCGGCGAGCAGATGCTCGACGAGGCGCCGCCGCAGCCGCGTCGCGTTCGACATCCCCCCACGGTAGCGGGGTGAGCACCAACACACCCGATGATTGCAAGCAGAGTGCTTGCAATTGCTAGCACCCGCGCGTAGCGTTGACGACGTCGCGAGGAGGTGACCGATGTCAGACATCGACCGGGATCAGCCCGCATCGGGTGGACCGATGGAGAAGGTCGCGGACATCGCTTCCGACATCGGCGAGTACATCCGCCAGCAGCGCAGCAACGCGAAGATCTCCTTGCGGCAGCTGTCGAAACTCGCCGGCGTGTCCAATCCGTACCTGAGCCAGATCGAGCGCGGGGTCCGCAAGCCCAGCGCGGAGATCCTCCAGCAGATCGCCAAGGGCCTGCGAATCTCGGCCGAGGCGCTCTACGTGCAAGCGGGAATCCTCGATCTGCCCATGGGTGGCCCGGTCGGCGACGCGATCCGCGCCGACACCGAGCTGACCGAACGGCAGAAGCAGGTCCTGCTCGACGTCTACGAATCGTTCCGCCGCGAGAACGCCGCCGCGAAACCCGAGCAGGCGGCCAAGGCGAAAACCGAAGACCAAGTCACAGAAACCAAGGAGTCAGCATGACCACGGCCACCAAGACCGACCGCAAGCACACCGCCCTCGACCAGGTCCGCACGCCGCTGCTGGCCGCCCTGGGTGCCGGCAACCTGGCCGGCCAGGCCGTCGTCGACGCCGTGTCCAAGGCCAAGGAGAAGGTCGTCGAGGGCAGCGAGACCGCCCGCAAGAACATCGAAGAGCTCCCGCACGACGTCGAGGGTCTCCGCGAGAAGCTGGACCCGGCCGAGCTGCGCAAGGTCATCGACGAGTACACCGAAGCCGCGCTGAAGCTGTACAACAAGCTGGCCGAGTCCGGTGAGCAGGCGTGGGACAAGATCGCCGCGCAGCCGCAGGTCAAGAAGGCCATCGAGCAGCTCGAAGACGCGATCAGCACCGCACAGGACCGCGTCGAGGGCGCGACCACCGACGCCCGTGAGCGCATCGACACCGTGCTCGGCAAGGTCACCAAGGGCACCCGTTCCGCCGGCGAGAAGACCGCTCGCAAGGTGACCGAGCTCGCCGGCGAGATCGCCGACGAGGTCGAGGAGATCGGCGACGACCTCGCGCACGAGACGCGTTCGGCTTCGCGCAAGGTCGCCAACAAGACCGCGCCGAAGACCACGACCACGACGCGCCGTACCACCACCAGCCCGGCCGCCAAGAAGCCGGCCACCGCGCCGAAGACCACCGAGAAGTAAGTTCCGCGTGAATTCCCGGGCCCCCGGCGCCGCTTCGGTGCCGGGGGCCCGGGTCATTCGCCCGGTTTGACGTAAGCTGAGTTCGTGTTCGTTGCCACCTGGATCCTCATCGCCATCCATTGGGGCGGCGCGCTGACGGGGCTGTTCGCTTTCGTGCATGCGCTGTTGCAGCGCGCGGACGCGTACTCGGCCGCCGATCGGAAGACCAAGCCCATCTGGATGCTCATCACCGGCGGATCGACCGTGGTGCTGACCTTCTTCCAGTTCTACGGCGGCGGCATGATCCTGTGGCTGCCCGCACTGGTCGCGGTCCTGGTCTACCTCGTGGACGTCCGCCCCAAGCTCATCGAGGTGCAGCGCGGCGGCCGCAACTGGTGATCGAGTGCCGGTTCGGCGGAGCTGAGATGTACTCGGACAAGTCACCGAACGCGTGAACCCGCCCGGCCGAAGGCCCCGCTATCGCGGTGGAAGGGCGCCCTGATCGCCCATCGTGCGCGTTCTCCCGGGCGGCGCCCTGCCGACATTAGGGTGGCCCTGTGACTAACTGGACCATCGCCGGAAGCCTCACCGTCGTCCCCGCCCTCTCCCGCACGGACCTGCTCGCCGAGCCCGTCGCCAAGGCACTCGCCGCCCTGCCCGATCCGGATGCCGTCGGCGTCGTCGAGATCGACGCCGACCTGGCCGACACCGCCGCTTTCTGCGAGGCGTACGGCTCACCGCTCTCCGCGTCCGCGAACTGCGTCGTCGTCGCCGGCAAACGCGCCGGTGAGGTCCGGTTCGCCGCCGCGATGATCCTCGCCACCACCCGCGCCGACGTGAACGGCGTGATCAAGCGCCGTCTCGACGTCCGCAAGGCCTCCTTCGCCCGGATGGACGAGGCCGTCTCGCTCACCGGAATGGAGTACGGCGGCATCACGCCGGTCGGCCTGCCCGCGGAATGGCCGATCCTGATCGACCAGCGCGTCGCCGACGAGCCCGAACTGGTCATCGGCAGCGGTATCCGCGGCGGCAAGCTGCTGATCTCGGGCGCGACCCTCGCGGCCCTGCCCGGTGCCGAGGTGATCGACGGGCTCGCGCGCCCCGTCGAGTGAGGCTGTCCACAAAGGACTTCTCGCTGGCCTCGGCCTTCGAGGCCGCGTTCCTCGCCCCGCCGTGCCGCGGACGGGGCTGGGCCGCGCCGGTGAGATCATCCCGCTGGCGCACGCCTTCCAGGCGTTCGCGTGGGCGGCGGTGAACGCTCAGGAGCGGGCAGCCGCGCGGGACTGGATCGCCAGCCCGCGCGGGGTCACCCAACGCGTGACGAGCGCGAAAACGCCTTCGCACACCAAAGCCAGTACGACGACCGCGATGCCACCCGCCAGGATCTCGCCGTGGCCGGGTTCGCCGAGGGCGAAACCGTCCACAATGTACCGTCCGAGCCCGCCGCCGTCGTTGACGATCGCGCCGATCGCGACCGTCGCCACCAGTTGCAGGAACGCGACGCGGGCACCCGCCAGGATGACCGGAGACGCGAGCGGCAACTCCAGGCGCAGCATGATCTGCCACTCGCGGTAGCCGGTTCCGCGCGCGGCGTCGACGGTTTCCTGCTCCAGTTGGACGACGCCCGCGTAGGTGTTCGTGAACAACGGCGGCAGCGCCAAGGCCACCAGCGCGAGCATCAACGGCCAGAACGTCGTGTCGACTTCGAGCCGGGCTGCCAGGAACCAGAACAAGATCACCAGCCCGAAGCTGGGGATCGCGCGGCCGATGTTCACCGCGCTCGTGGCGAGGAACTGCGCGCGGCGGTAGTGCGCCAGCCATAACGCGGGCGGGATCGTCAGCACGGCCGAGATCGCCAGCGCCAGCAAGGAGAACTGCAGATGCTCGACCGTCCGGTACGGCACGCCCGCCGGGTCCGTCCAGCTCCAGCGGTTCGGTTCGCCGAACCACTCGATGGTCTGGTCGATGATGCTCATCGCGACGCCGCCTTCCGCGACCACGGCGCGAGCGCGCGCCCACCGAGCCACAGCAACAGATCCACCACCACGGCCAGCACCACGGAAAGCACCACGCCGACGATGATCGACGTCGGGTTCGGCGTCGCGGTCTGGATCCCGTTGCGGATGAAGTACCCGAGACCGCCCTTGCCGAGCATGGAAGTCACCGTCACGAGCCCGATCGTGGTCACCGCCGCGACCCGCAGGCCCGCGATCACCACCGGCAGCGCGAGCGGGAGTTCGACCTGCCACAGCAACCGCGAACGCGTGAAACCCATGCCTATCGCGGCTTCGCGGACTTCCTTGGGTACTTGTTCGACGCCGGTGACGATGTTGCGGATGAGGATCAGCAACGTGTACGTGGCCAAGGGAATCACCGCGGTGGTGAAGGACGTCAGACCGGTGAAGGGCACCAGCACGGCGAAGGCACCGAGGCTCGGGATGACGTACAACGACCCCGCCGTGCTCAGCGCGATGACGTAGAACCACCTGCGGCGCAGCGAAACCACGGAAACACCGATCGACACCACCAGCCCGATGGCGAGCGCCGCCGCGGTCAGCGTGAGGTGCTCGCCGAGCCGCTCGAAGATCTCGTCGAGATGGCGGTCCACCCACCGCCACTCGAAGAGCGGCCGTCCACCTTGGGTGGCAACGGGGAACACGGAGGAGGCTCGCACCGGCAGACCTTACCCCGATCGGGCGGCCGGATTCCGCTCTCTGGGAGCAGAAGGGGCGGAACTCTCAAAATGTGGATTCTGTCGTGACCCGGGGATACGGTTCGTTCCTCTGAACGAGTCATAGGAGTGTGTGCACGTGCGCTGGACACGGAATGTTCGAGTGGGCGCGGTGCTCGCCGCCGCCGTCCTCGGTATGACCGCCTGTGGGGGAGGCGACGACGCGGCGGCCCCGGCCGCGCAGAGCAAGGGCGGGGCACCGATCGTGGTGGCGTCCTTCAACTTCACCGACAGCGTGATCCTCGCCGAGCTGTACGCGAACGCGCTGGAGGCCAAGGGTTATCCGATCACCCGCAAGCTGAACCTCGCTTCGCGCGAGCTGATCTACCCGGCGCTGAAATCCGGCGAACTCCAGTTCATCCCGGAATACCAGGGTGCCGCCATCACCACCGGATACGGCAAGGAAGCCGCGAAGGACGCGCAGGCCGAACACGAGCAGCTCGAGAAGTTGTTCGAGCCCGACGGCATCGCCCTGCTGGAGCAGTCGCCGGCGGAGAACAAGAACACCTACATCGTGAAGGCCGACCTCGCCAAGGAGAAGGGCCTCAAGAAGATCAGCGACCTGTCCAAGGTCGACAACGTCATCGTCGCGGGCGGGCCGGAGTGCGCGGAGCGGCTTCCCTGCTTCAAGGGCTTCACGGACGTCTACAAACTGAAGGCCACGTTCCAGACCGTGCAGGAGGCGGGCCCGCGCGTCGAGCAGCTGCGGTCCGGCAAGGTCACCGTCATCCCGGTCGACTCGGTGAGCCCGCTCGTCGGCGACCCGCAGTTCGTGGTGCTGGAGGACGACCTCGCCATCGTGCCGACCGAGAACGTCGTGCCCGCGGTGAACAAGAAGGTCCTCGACGAACGCGGCGCCGACTTCGCGGCCGCGGTCAATGCCGTGAGCAAGGCCCTCGACACCGTACAGCTGCGTGAGCTGAACAAGCGCGTCGACTCGGACGGCGAGAAGCCGGCCGACGTCGCGAAGGACTGGCTGAAGGAGAAGTCCCTCATCTGAGGCTCTTCGCAAGTGAGATGAAGGGGCCTTTCATAGCAAATTTTGCTATGAAAGGCCCCTTCATTGCAGTCGGAGGAGGGCCGCCCGCTCCGGCTGCGGGCGTCGGTGGAATCGTGGACGCTGTCGTTGCACCACGGGTGAAAGGGAGTGGGATGGGAAAGGTCACGGCCATCGCGGAGCGCACCATCGAGGCGCCGGCGGACAAGGTCAGGGCGCTCGTCGCCGACTACGCCGAAACCCGGCCGAAGCTGCTGACCGAGCACTACCGCGACTACGAGGTCACCGAAGGCGGAGCCGGCGCGGGCACGAAGGCGCGCTGGAAGCTGCAGGCCACGTCGAAGCGTGTGCGTGACGTCGCCGCGACGGTGACCGAGCCGTCCGAAGGCACCCTCGTCGAGACCGACGCGAACTCCAGCATGGTCACCACCTGGACCGTCCGCGAGGTGCCGGGCGGCAGCGTCGTCCGCATCGAGACGATCTGGGACGGCGCGGGCGGCATCGGCGGCTTCTTCGAGAAGACCTTCGCGCCCGGTGGGCTCAAGCGGATCTACGAGGGAGTGCTCGGCAAACTCGCCGAGGTCGTGTAGTGCTCGCCACAACCGGAATGGCCGCCCCGGTTCGCTCGTTGTACCCGGCGTGAATACGGGGCGATCGCCCCGCTTGGGCAACAGACTTGGAGTTACCTCGTGAACGCAACCGAGATCCGGCTCGCCTCCCGTCCGCACGGCGTCCCCACGCTCGAGAACTTCGAGATCGCCGACGTCGAGATCCCGGTGCCGGGCGAGGGGCAGATCCTGGTCCGCAACCAGGTGCTGAGCGTGGACCCGTACATGCGCGGCCGGATGAGCAGCGCGAAGTCCTACGCCGAACCGTACGAAGTCGGCAAGGTCATGCACGGCGGCGCCGTCGGTGAAGTGCTCGAGTCCACCGTGGACGATTTCAAGCCGGGCGACATCGTGCTGCACGGCCTTGGCTGGCGCTCGCACGCCGTCGTCGCCGCGAAGCACGCGGTGAAGGTCGACCCCGAGGCCGCGCCGATCACCGCGTACCTCGGCGTCCTCGGCATGACCGGGCTCACCGCGTACGCCGGACTGCTCGAAGTCGCGGAGTTCAAGGAGGGCGACACCGTCTTCGTGTCCGGCGCGGCGGGTGCCGTCGGGTCCGTCGTCGGCCAGCTGGCGAAGCTGAGGGGCGCGAAGCGGGTCATCGGCAGCGCGGGCACGGACGAAAAGGTCAAGTGGCTGACCGGCGAGCTGGGCTTCGACGCGGCGTTCAACTACAAGGACGCCCCGGTCGCCGAGCAGCTGCGCGCGGCGGCACCCGAGGGCATCGACGTGTACTTCGACAACGTCGGCGGCGAGCACCTCGAAGCGGCGATCGACTCGATCAACCTGCACGGCCGGATGGCGATCTGCGGGATGATCTCGGTCTACAACAACACCGAACCGGCCGCGGCGCCGCGCAATCTCGCGTCGATCATCGCGAAGCGGTTCACCATGCGCGGCATGCTGGTCGGCGACCACTACGCGCTTCAGCCGCAGTTCGTGAAGGAGGTCGCTCCGCTGGTCGCCTCCGGGAAGCTCAAGTACTCGGAGACCGTTGTGGACGGTATCCGCAACGCGCCGCAGGCCTTCCTGGACTTGCTGGGCGGGGCGAACACCGGCAAGATGCTGGTCCGCGTCTGACCCCGCCTCACGTGCAATGAAGGGGCCTTTCATCGCAAATTTTGCGATGAAAGGCCCCTTCATTGCACGCGCGGAGGCTCAGTACTGGGTGGTGAGCGCGCCTTCGGTCAGCGCGGCGTCCAGCGCCTCCGCCGACATGTCCAGCTTCATCTGGTCACGGAAGATCTGGCCGGCGGTCGGCAGGCTGGAGCGCTCCGGCCAGGTTTCCGGCTTCCACAGCGAGGACCGCAGGAAAGCCTTGGCACAGTGCATGTACAGCTCTTCGACCTCGACCATGATCGCCAGCGCGGGCCGCTTCCCCTTGACCACGAGGTCGTCGAAGAACGGCGCGTCCGCGACCAGTTTCGCGCGGCCGTTGATCCGCAGCGTCTCGTTCATCCCCGGGATCAGGAACAGCAGTCCGGCGTGCGGGTTCTCGAGGATGTTGGTCTGGCTGTCGAGCAGCTTATTGCCCGGCCGGTCCGCCAGTAGCAGCGTCTTGTCGTCGAGCACCTTCACGGAACCGGCCGGGTCGCCCCGCGGAGAGACGTCACACGTCCCGTCGGACGACGCCGTCGCCAGCAGGTAGAACGGCGAGTGTTCGATCAGCGTGCGCGCGTGCGGATCGAGGAAGGGGATGATCTTCCCCTTGGTGCGCTCGGCCGGGTGGCCGAGGTGTTCACGCAGCGCTTCGCGCGTCTCGATCACTTTGATCTCTGAGGTCCCCATGACCCCAGTGAACCACTAGAACACGACAGTCCGGTTCCCGTGCACCAGCACGCGGCCTTCCAGGTGCCATCGCAGCCCGCGCGCCAGCGTCACCTTCTCGATGTCGCGGCCCTTGCGGACCATGTCCTCGACGGAATCGCCGTGGTCGACGCGGATGACGTCCTGGTCGACGATCGGACCCGCGTCGAGGTCCGCGGTGACGTAGTGGCAGGTCGCGCCGATGAGCTTCACTCCGCGCGCGTGGGCCTGGTGGTAAGGCCGCGCGCCGACGAACGACGGCAGGAAGCTGTGGTGGATGTTGAGCGCCCGCCCGGCCCACGCCTCGCACAGTTCCGGGGGCAGGACCTGCATGAACCGGGCGAGGACGACGGCGTGCGGGTCGTGCTCGTCGACGATTTTCCGCACTTCGGCGAACGCGGACGCCTTGGCCGCGGCGTCACCGGCGGGGAACGGGACGTGGTGGAACGGGATGCCATGGGCGCGGGTGATGTCGCCCAGCGAAGCGTGGTTGCCGATGACGGCGGCGACGTCGATGTCCAGTTCGCCGGAGGCGACCCGGCCGAGGAGGTCGTAGAGGCAGTGCCCGGCCTTGGAGACGAGGATCACGGCGCGACGGCGCTCACCGGTGTCGCTGACTTGCCAGCTCGACTCGGCCGAAAGCGACTTCGCGACGTCGGCGAATCGGGTGCGCAGTTCGGCGGCGTCGAACGGGAGCGAGTCGGCGCGCACGACCTGGCGGGTGAAGAACCAGCCGGTGTCGGGGTCCGTGTGGTACGCCGCTTCGACGATCCAACCGCCGTGCTCGGCGAGGAAACCCGAGATACGGGCGATGATGCCGGTGCGGTCAGGGCAGCCGAAGGAGATCACATAGCGACGTTCAGGGTTCGACACGGACTCCATTGTCGCTGGTCTCGGCCGCGGCGCGGCGCCGGGTCAGTATCCGGACGCGGACCCGCCGCCCGACCTCGATCGCCGCGACCAGCAGCAGGCCGAGCGCGAAGGACAGCAGAAGGCCCTTCTCCGGTTCGTCCGCGAAGGCCGCTCCGCCGACGAGACCGATGAGGACGCTGTAGACCGCCCAGATGCTCGCACCGAGGGCGTCGAGCGGGACGAACTTGCGCGGCGGGTAGCCGAGGCTGCCGTTGGCGAGCCCGCTCGCGACCCGTCCGCCGGGCAGGTATCGGGCGGCGAGGATCAGCAAGACGGCGTTGCGCCGCACTTGGATCTTCGCCCATTCGTAGCGCCGGACCCCGTCCGGGCCGCGCTGCAGGCGGGCGAGCGCTCGCGGACCCGCGGCCGCGCCGACGGTGTAACCGAGACAGTCGCCCAGCCAGGCCCCGAGCGCGGCGACCAGCGCGAGCAGCGCCAGCTGGGAGAAGTCCGTGCCGATCAGGACGGCGACGGTGATGACGGTGGTCTCGCTCGGCATGAACGGCAGGAGCGCGTCCAACCCGGACACGAGGAACACGATCACCCACAGCCAGGGCGATCCGAGCGTGCCCTCGAGCAGCTCGGTGACGTACTCCAGCAGTTCCACGGTTCCATGGTGATCACCGCAGGTCGCTTTGGGGTGACGGAGCGGGGTTCGACCGGTGAATTCCTAGTCCGGGGCGACCGACGACCACGGCACGGTGAGCTCACCGAGCCGCCACCGCGACGGCCGGTTCAGCACCGGCCAGCCCCGGGCGGTGAGGAGGTGGACGGCGTGCGCCCAGCGGGCGCGGACGCCGAAGTTCTGGTGCGGCGCCGCCGTCGCCCAGCATATGTCCAAAATAGACAATAGCTCGTGGACACGTTCGCCGGGAACGTTGCGGTGGATGAGGATCTTGGGCAGTCGTTCGGCCACTGTGGACGGACGTTCCAGGCTGGCGAGATGGACGGACAGGGTCAGGCTGCGCGGTCCGCCGGAGTCGACCGCGACCCACGTGCTGAGCCGCCCGATCTCGTCGCAGGTGCCTTCGACGAGCAGCCCGCCCGGCGTCATCGCGTCCAGCATCAGCGACCAGGCGCCATGGACCTCGGCTTCGTCGTACTGGCGCAGCACGTTGAACGCGCGCACCAGCACCGGCCGCGTCCCGGCGAGTTCGAAGCCGCCGCGCCGGAAGTCCAGCCACGGCCGGTCGACGGCGGCTTGCGCGACGGCGACCCGTTCGGCGTCCAGCTCCAGGCCCAGTACCCGGACGTCGCGCCGGACCGTGCGCAGCCGGCGCGCCATTTCGACCGTGGTCACCGGTGAGGCGCCGTAGCCGAGGTCCACCACGAGCGGTTCGTCCGCGCGGTGCAGCAGCCGGGTCACGTCAGGGTCGCTCGCGAGCCAGCGGTCGACGCGGCGGAGCCGGTTGGGGTTGGTCGTGCCCCGTGTCGGTGCCCCGACCGGTTTCAGCGCTCGGCCAGCCACTTCGCGACGAATTCGGCCTCGCGTTCCAGCAGCTTGGTGACCTGTTCGGCGATCACGCCTTCCAGCTTTCCGCCGACGAACGGGATCCGCACCTTGACCTCGCCGCTGTTGACCAGCGTCACCTGCTCGCCTTCGCCGGTCAGCGACGTCTTCGCGGTGATCTCGCCCGGCACGCCCGAGACCGACGCCGTCGCGGTGCCGGTGTAGCCGGATCCGGCGGTCTTCCAGGTCTGCTCACGCTCGACGATCAGATCGCCCCGGTGCAGCGTCCGCACGGCAGACGGGAGCTTGTCCGAGCTGATGCCCTGGCGCAGCTTGTAGCGCACGCCGTCCCCGGCCGGGACGTACTCCAGCAGCTCCGCGTCGTCGCCGCCGATCTCCTCCAGCCTCGCCCGCAGCGCCGCCTCGCCGGCGACCGCGTCGAACGTGGTCGCGAGGTCTGCGGAGAACGTCGATCGGTGCTCGATACGGGAGGCCATGGCGCCAGACAGTACCGTTCACGGGCGTGAGCACTGCCGAAACTCCCACCCAGCACGCCGCCCTCGCCGACCACACCACGTTGCGGCTCGGCGGTCCGGCACGGCGTTATGCCGAGGCGAAGACCGTGCAGGCCCTGGTCGACGCGGTCCGCGAGGCCGACGAAGCGGGCCAGCCGGTCCTGCTGCTCGGCGGCGGTTCGAACCTCGTCGTCGCCGACGACGGCTTCGATGGCGCGGTGCTGAAGGTCGGCAACACCGGCTGGACACGTGACGGGGATCTCGTCGAGGTCGCGGCGGGGGAGAACTGGGACGGTTTCGTCGAGGGCCTGGTGGCCGACGGCGTCGGCGGGCTCGAATGCCTGTCCGGGATCCCCGGTTCGGTCGGCGCGACGCCGATCCAGAACGTCGGCGCGTACGGCTGCGAGGTGGCCGAGTCCCTGGTCTCGGTCGACCTCTACGACCGTGCCACCCGCGAGATCCGCACGCTGACCGCCGACGAGCTCGGTTTCGGCTACCGCACGTCGATCCTGAAGGGGACCGACGCGGGCGTCGTGCTCACCGTGCGTTTCAAGGTCACCGAAGACGGCCTCTCCGCTCCGATCCGCTACGCCGAACTCGCCCGCACGCTGGGTGTCGAGATCGGTGACCGGGTCCCGGCGGCCGAAGCACGCCAAGCCGTCCTCGGCCTGCGTCGCGGCAAGGGCATGGTCCTGGACGCCGACGACCACGACACGTGGAGCGCGGGCTCGTTCTTCACCAACCCGATCATCGGTGAGGCACGGCTGGCGAAGGTGCTGGCGGGGATCGTGGACGTCGTAGGCGAGGACGTCCGCGTGCCGCAGTACCCGGCGCCCGGCGGTACGAAGCTGTCCGCCGCTTGGCTGATCGAGCGGGCCGGGTTCGCGAAGGGCCACGAAGGGCCCGGCGGCAGGGTCTCGCTGTCGACGAAGCACACGCTCGCGCTCACGAACCGGGGCAAGGCCTCGACAGAGGACCTTCTCGCTTTGGCGCGCGAAGTGCGCGATGGCGTCGAGGCTCGCTTCGGCGTGTCACTGCACCCGGAACCCCTGTTGATCAACTGCTCGCTCTGAACCCCTGCCCGCATTCAGAGGACTAAATGCGGGTGGTGAACAACCCCACGCCGTCCCGTGCGTCTATTCCTGTAAGGGGCGCGGGTGACTTCCGTCGCCGCGGGTAACGTCGGAGAGGTTCCCAGCGCTGAGCGGGTAGGGGCTCGCGGGGAGACGGGGATCTTCATGGGAGGTACACGTGATCGAACGGCGCACGGTGTTCAAGGCCGCGCTCGCCGCGGGGACGGCCATGCTGGCCGCTGCCTGCTCCAGTGGTGAAGGCGGCAACGCCAAGCCGGAAGGCAGCGGCGGCGGAGAGCAGAACGCCGCCCCGGTCGCCAAGATCACCGCCGAACCCGCCGCCGACGCCAAGGACGCCTCCGTGGTGACGCCGGTCGTGGTGAAGGTCGCCGACGGCAAGCTCACCGAGGTCAAGGTCACGGGGGACAGCGGCAAGGACGTCAAGGGTGAACTTTCCCCCGACGGGCTCACCTGGACCAGCATGGAGGTCCTCGGCTACGGCAAGACGTACACCTACGCCGCGAAGGCCACCGGCAGTGACAACAAGCCGGCCGAGTTCAAGGGCTCGTTCAGCACGGTCAAACCCGCCAAGGAGGTTCGCGCCACGCTGAACCCGACCGACGACGCCGAGGTCGGCGTCGCGATGCCGATCAGCGTGAAGTTCGCGTCCCCGGTCAAGGACAAGGCGGCCGCCGAAAAGGCACTCAAGGTGAAGACCGACAAGGACGTCGAGGGCTCCTGGGGCTGGCTGTCGGACACGCAGGTCGACTGGCGGCCCAAGGAGTACTGGCCCGCCAACATCAAGGTCAACGTCGAGGCGAAGCTCTACGGTGTCGCGCTCGGCGGCGGCGCGTACGGCAAGGCCGACGTGACCACCGAGTTCAAGATCGGCCGCAACCAGGTGGTCAAGATCAACACCCCGGACCACGTGATGAAGGTCTACCGGGGCGGCGCGGAATCGGCGAGCTACCCGTGCTCGAACGGGCTCGACTCCGACGTCCAGCGCAACACCCCGAACGGCACGTTCATCGTGATGACGAAGGAGCCGACGGCGCGGTTCGACAACGCGCGCTATGGCTACACCAACGTCAACAAGAAGTGGGCCTGCCGGATCTCGAACAACGGCGAGTACATCCACGAGAACCAGGACAACGCGGCGAACATCGGCAAGGCCAACACCTCGCACGGCTGCGTGAACCTGCTCGACGCGGACGCGAAGAAGTACTTCGATTCGGCCATGATCGGCGACCCGGTCGAGATCACCGGTTCGAAACTGAGCAGCCCGACCAAATCGGACGTCAAGGACTGGTTCTACGACTGGAAGTCGTGGAAGGCCCTCTCGGCGATCAAGTAGCGAGGGCGCGGGTGGCCGTTCGGTACAGGTGGTCGTGAGTGGGGTTTCTGGTTTTCCCCCCAAACACCCCCCCCCACCCCCCCCCCCCCCCCCCCCCCCCGGCATCCACCCGAAACTTAGTCAACAAAAAAGGTCCCTCGTGGAAACCCCAGGGGAGAGGTCGGGTC